>LUYY01000326.1 GCA_001603415.1 Bacteroidales bacterium Bact_07
CCCTGAAAAGGTGCGTATCGCACAGGATGCCGATGATATATTTATCTCGAATCTCCGTGCGACAGGGTTGTATGACAAGGTATGGCAGGCAGGAGCCATTTTATTACCCGTACAGTCGGTCGGCGTGATGGGAGATGAGCGTACTTACGAGAATACCATTGCGTTGCGTGCCGTCACATCAACCGACGCCATGACAGCCGATTGGGCGCATCTTCCTTATGAGTTCCTGGCAAAAATATCCAACGAGATCATCAATAAAGTGAAAGGTGTCAACCGGGTTGTGTATGATATTTCGTCGAAACCTCCAGCAACCATTGAATGGGAATAGTCTGGTCTAAGACTGTTTCAGTTCCGGATAGGCAATCCGGGAATGATACATGGTGGCCAGTTTTTCTACAAAAACATCTTTTACAGTTTGTATATCCTTGAATGTGATGGGTGCCAACTTGAAATAACCTTCCGCTACCTGGGAGTCGATGATTTTGTCTATCAGATTACGAAGTGCCTCTTCCGAATATTCGGAGAGGCTGCGTGATGAAGCTTCCACTGCATCTGCCATCATCATGATAGCAGTTTCCTTCGAAAACGGATTGGGACCGGGATAACGGAAATCGGCCTCATTGGCCTCCTTGCCGGGATTGGCATTTTTCCATGAGATATAAAAGTATTTGGGCATACTTGTCCCATGATGGGTTTCGATAAAATCGATAATCTGTTGGGGAACATTATGTTTCTGTGCTATTTTCAATCCGTCTTTTACGTGATTGATAATAATACGTGCGCTCTCTTCGAAGGGGAGTCCCGCATGTGGATTCATACCCGGCACCTGATTCTCGGTAAAAAATGCAGGGTTGGCCATTTTTCCGATATCGTGATACAGTGCTCCTGTTCTTATCAATGATGCATTTGCTCCCAGTTTTGCTGCGGCTGCCATGGCCAGGTTAGATACCTGTAATGAGTGCTGGAAAGTTCCCGGTGCTTTTTCAGAAAGCTCCTTCAACAATGGTTTGTTAATATTGGAGAGCTCTATCAGTGAGACTCCTGAAATAAAACCGAAAGATTTTTCTACCAGATAAACCAGCGAGTAGGAGAACATGATAAAAATGAAGTTGATAAGGAAATAGACCAGTATCACCCAGTTGATCTCTTTTATATTTCCCTCCTGATATAATTCCAGCCCTATGTAGACCAGAATATAAGTGAGCAGGATAAAGAAAGAGCTCTTGATTAGTTGGGAACGTTCCGATAACTCTTTCAACATAAATATGGACACCATGGCTGCGGCAATCTGAATGACGATGAATTCAAAAGGAAACGATACCATAAGTGCGCTCATGATAATGGTGGTGAGGCTGGCGAATAGTGCCGTGCGTGAATCTATAAAAGTACGGATAAGAATGGTGACGATGGCGTAAGGAATGATATAAATACTGAAAAGCTCAAACCTTATGGTGACGGCTGTGAGTAATGTAAAGAAAGAGATCAGCAACACCATGAAGGTCACATGCTTCCTGTTACGGTATTCTGCCGGCCGGAAATAGAGAAGAAAAATATAAAATGAACCAAGCATGAACGATATGAGCATAAATTGCCCCAGTAGCATCCAGTTATTTCTGGTGGTCCCACCGCTTTGCTCCTCGGTTACCCGTTTCAGGGACGAGAGTATGTTGTATGTTTGTGGACCGACAATCTCACCCTGATCAATGATGCGTTGCCCTCTTTGCACCATGCCGTGGCTTATGTCAACCTGCTGGATAAATTCATTTTGGGCCTTCTCTGATGTGGCGGCATCATATAGTACATTCTCCTGGATATATTCATTGATATTGGCAACTTTCAGGATATTGGCATCAATGTTAGCCGGCACATCATTCAGCACCTTCTCATAAGCAGAGCGAATGGTAAAAAACGATTCCACCTTTCTGGACTCGGCCACATTGCCTTTTTTTATTCGTAATGTCTGTGTGCGAGACTTGTAAATCCGGTCATAATCTTCCGAACGCATAATGCCGTTATTATAGACCTCATTTAATTTTTTTCGGACATAGAGTTTATATTCTGGCGCGAGTTCGGATAGCCTGGCCTTCAGGTTTGCATCTGCGTCAAACTCGGCGAGGGCGCTCTGTGGAATCTCTTCATCAACTACAAAATAAGGCTCGTAAAACTCCAGGATACTGTCCTGTTCTGCTTTCAACTGTGCCGTGGGTTTATATACCGGAAAATCGAACGGAGCGGTGAGCAACCCGTACTGCCATGGGCGACCTTCGTTGAAGTTATACTTGAAACTTCCCTGACGGGGAAAAAAATAGGTGATAAAAAGTGCAGCAATAATAAAGACCAACGGGACGAATATTTTTGTCTTGATTCTTATCTTCTTCTTTTTCGTTTGCATAGTCTTTGTTTGTACGGTATTTTATTTTTATAAAACATCTGACCTTTATGAATTGTTTTATATCTACATTATATATTGTACAAAAGTAATCATTCTTGGGAGAGCCATGTAACGTTTCTATAGTTGAATTAAAAGAATTACTTTTGTTACTTGAATCGGAGATTATGACATACATAATAACAAAATGATGAAGATCAGACAAAAAAGAGTATTGGTTGATTTATCCTATATGAGAGATTTGTACCGTGGATATGGACAAATAGCTTTGAATTACGGTACTTATTTTAAAGAACACCATAACCCCCAAACATCCGGTTATAAATTAACCCTACTGCTGCCAAGAAAGTATTTTGGCGTTTTTGGTAACAAAGTGAGTTATCTTTCGTCATCCAGTTGGTTAAATAGACATTTTCAATATTTTCTTCCTAAATTTGATGTGTGGCATAACT
>LUYY01000327.1 GCA_001603415.1 Bacteroidales bacterium Bact_07
TAAAAGATTAAATCGGGGTTAGTAGTTTTATTTGGGAATAGCGAAAGCCCCATGAATTATAAATCAAACACATATCGATTCCGTCAGGATAGTAATTTCCTTTACTTTTTCGGTCTCGATATACCGGAATTAGTGGGCATTATTGATATTGAGGATGGTAAAGATTGCCTTTACGGCAATGATTTTGACATAGACGACATTATTTGGATGGGACCACAGCCTACGCTTAAGGAATTAGGCGAAAAAGTGGGCGTTCTATCTACTCACCCGCTTAAAGAACTTTCCTCAACCCTAAACCGTGCAATTAAACAGGGACGTCGTATCCACTTCCTTCCGCCATATCGCGCTGATAATGTTCTGCTTATTGAACAGCTCTTAGGTATAAGTGCTTCAATGGTAAAGAACTATGCTTCTGTCGAATTGATTAAAGCAATTGTTAGTCTCCGTTCAATTAAAGAAGATGTTGAAATTGCCGAGATTGAGAAAGCCTGCGAGGTTGGTTACCAAATGCATACCACTGCTATGCGAATGGCAAAACCGGGTATAAGTGAACAAGACATTGTTGGTGCAATTGAGGGCGTTGCTATAGCTCATGGTTACATGCCATCGTTCCCTATCATCCTCTCGCAAAATGGCGAAACCCTTCACAACCACGACCATTCCCAAATTCTCACTTCGGGTCGATTGCTCTTGGTTGATAGCGGTGCCGAAATAAACAGCCACTACGCATCGGACTTTACCCGAACCATTCCCGTTGATGGCAAATTTACCCAAAAACAAAGAGAAATCTACAATATTGTTTTAGCCGCAAACAACAAGGCTATTGAAATAGCCAAACCGGGCATCCCATACATGGATGTTCACAAAGCCGCTGCTCGGGTTGTTGCCGAGGGCTTAACCAAGCTGGGCTTAATGAAAGGTAACCCCGATGAAGCCGTTGCAAACGGCGCCCACGCATTATTTTTTCCACACGGCCTTGGCCATATGATGGGCCTCGATGTTCACGATATGGAAGATCTTGGCGAAAACTATGTGGGTTACGATGACGAAATTACCCGTGCCGATCAGTTTGGTATAGCATACTTGCGCCTAGGACGCCGCCTGCAGCAAGGTTTTGTATTAACTGTTGAGCCAGGCATCTACTTCATTCCCGCTTTAATCCAGAAATGGAAGTCGGAAAAAATCAATGAGTCGTTTATTAACTACGCTAAGGTAGAGGAATACATTGGTTTTGGAGGTATCAGAATTGAGGATGATATTCTTATTACAGCAAGCGGATCGCGAATATTAGGTAAGAGGATTCCTGTTACCGTTGATGAAATTGAGGCTATAATGAACCACTAATAATCTATTGTATTCCATTAAGCCCATCTGTTAAAACAGATGGGCTTTGTTATTAAAAGGCTTCTGTTACCGTAAAGTAGTAAGCCATTTCTTTTCTATCGCTATACGCCGCATCAAAGCGTAAATTCACCTTAATTGGATTTACCCTGATTCTTATTCCTCCTCCGTAAGCCAATTTGCTTTTCGTTATATCGAGTTTATCAAAGTATGGTGCAACATCACCAAAACCACCAAAAATGGTACCTTTAAGCCATTTATATATTGGAAATCTGTATTCGCCCTGTAAACATGCCATCGATTTATCGCGATAACGCCCCTGGTAATAACCTCGCATAACATCAGCACCCCCCATCATTGGCATCAACTGGAAAGGAACATTACCCCAAGTCATGTCGGCTAAAAATTGTAGGGCAAATACATGGTCATCTACAATATTGTAGTAGTTTCTTAAATCAATGGTTAACCTTGTAAAGTTTAACTCACTGCCAAATATTTTGCTGTAAACCATCAGCGAAGCCTTGTAAAACTCACCAAACGAGGGATAATACAGATTCTCACGATTTTCCCAGGTTAGAAGGGCTCCTAGGCCTGATGTTAATTTTTCTTTTACCCCTGTTATTCCTCCTGTAGCAAGCAACTGGTTATCGCTGTAATCTTCTGTTTTAAAGTAATTTACTTGCCCTTGAACACCAGCCATAATTACACCAAATAAAACTCTTTGATGCTGAAGAAGTACCGAAAAATCTTCCGAAACGTATTTTTCTTCGAATGAGTCAGGCGTATTACGGCCAATTCCAAAAAATTTATTGGGGAAATGGTTTACCTTGATATGGCCTGAATAGTAATGCTCCCTATCGGTTGTATAAATTTTAGGCGATATCCACAAACTTGCTTGATTCTTCAGGGTATAAACAGCCGATCCTTGTAAACTTGATACCTTATTATCCTTACATCTGAAATAGTATCCCCCCGAAAGTCCGCCGCCCCAATTGGTTTCCTCTCCATAAAATGCCACCGGAACAACTACAAAATAGTTCTTATCTTTACCATCAACACAAAGAGTATCGGTATTGCTACACAAACCAGAGCGTTCCTGTAGTAAACCTAACATCATCAGTGTAAACAATCCTAATCGATGTGTTTTCATGGAATACCGCTTATTAAAATTCACTCTTCAAATATAAACAAAAGCCCATTATACCGTTTAGCTTGTTGTGGGTATTTAGTTAAATTGTTGTTGATAAGTATTTGAACTTTTTACTTGACTATTGGGTTTATGGTTGCATATAATAACTTTTTAGAAATATTGAGTTAAAACAATAAATTTGTTTAATCAACTTATCAAATCATTTTCAACCTAAATTAACATCTTAATGGATTAAACGTTTATCAGTTCAAAAGGTTAGTAACAGGTGTTAATAAGTCTTAACGTCGATTGTATTTCAATGTGTTACAAAATTTGTCTTGTTAATAATTTGTTTTCTTCCTTTTAATAACCATTTTTGCAACTCTCTTT
>LUYY01000064.1 GCA_001603415.1 Bacteroidales bacterium Bact_07
AGCATCGTATGTGATGAAGGAAAAGGATTTTTTGGGAAAACCATAAAAAATATAAATGTGTTTGGTTTAAGGATCAAGGTTTAAGAACCTGGATTATGGATTAATCCCCTTTAGCTGTTCACTTCTTCTTATGTTGGCAAATACTTAGATATTCGGGCGGTAAGCTTACGGAAGCGGAAACGCTCAACAAAGCGGTTAACCACACGGAACATGTCACTTAATAGGGTTAAATAAAATATTGCCGACATTAACCAAATAACTGTAAGGTTAAACCAGAATGTTGGGATTAACTTATTGCCTAATATTTTGTAGTAGGAATAGAAATGAGCCCGTCCGTTATGGGCGGTTGGATATGCATATATTGGTTCGTATCGGCGAACGAGCTTATTTTCAAACTCAAGTATTTTTGTAAAATCGTTTTTATTGGTTACCAGTGCCTCCAATGCATTATTGTGATGCAAGCGGCTCAACTCAAAAAGTGTTGTTTTACCTGCAAACTCTTTCCCCAAGGTTTTAACTAAATCGTCGCGATTTTTTACACCTAAACGGTACTTTGAGTTGAAATGCGATTTTAAAGTGTCGAGTTTCCCAAGTGTTACCTCTATATAATCGGTTGAAATCCTATTTATACCTAATCGTTCAGTGTCGGGGTAGTTAAAACCTGAGATTGGATAATTCTGCTTCAACTTCTCAATTTCGATCTGTACAATGCTTAACCTCTGCCTTGTCCGTGGGGTTTGCTTACCAACAACCAAATCGGTTTGTGCCTCATTAAGCAACGATATTAGTTTTGGTATTAGCAGGGTAGCATTGTAGTTATTGTTGCTAATATCTTTATTTATAAAAAAGAAATGCTTGTTGTAAGTATTATTGCTGAACTGATGTACGCAAAGTGCTTCGTATGGCCAGCGGCTCAGAGTTACATCTCCAATAACTGGAACATACTCTGGATGGGTAAGGCTCTTGTGTAGCTTGTTAAAGTTAATAACCACTCCGCTGAACATCAACTGGGGAACAATAATTAGAGGAATCATAACATAAATCGCCACAACTGAGTTCAAGGCAGCCGATAGGTTCAAACCTATCATGCTTGCACAAAACGATGTGGAGAAAAGTATGGCCCAGTATGACCAGAACATCCCCTGAATTTCGAGAATATGGGTTGATATCAAAACAAAAAGTAACGATTGAAATGCAGAAAATATCGATAGTACCACTAACTTTGAATTGATGTAGCTGAAGTAGCTTAGGTTAAGAAATTTCTCCCGGAAAAGAACCTTGCGGTCGCTAATTATTTCCTCAGCACTAATGGTAAGGCCTAAAAATATCATGGCCACCACACTCATGAAAATGAAACTGGGAATATTATCGTTTTCACTAAAAATATAGACATTAGGATTGGATAGCGTGCCATGAATATACTTTGAGAAGAAGCTAATAACAATTGCCAACACCGGTGAAGCCAGAATGCTAATATTCATGAACTGTGAGTTAGCAAACTTGCTCCGTAAATTTCTCCTGAAATAAATCCACATCTGCTTACGTTTCGATGGGATTTTAAAGTTATTGGGCGGTATAGGTGACGGGCAGGTTGGCTCAACAACAATAATCTTGCTTTGGATATTTTGGAGGTACAACTCATACCACTCCTTTGCCGACCGTTTGCGCTTACGGGTTAATCGCCCATACTCATTCACAACACGCGCTTCAACAATCCTGAGAATTATGTCGGTGTTTACATTACCACAAGTAATACACTCACTCTCCTCAGGTTTCAAGAAATTGGCCATGCGTTTAAAGTAAACCACAGCATCCATGGGGTTACCCTGAAATATTGGCCTACCACCCTGGTCAAGCACTATAATCTTATCGAAAATCTTAAAGATGTCCGATGAAGGCTGATGGATATTGGTAATAACCAGTTTTCCTTTAAAGGTTTGCTTGCGCAAAATGAGCATAATACGCTCAGCATCGAGCGACGAAAGCCCTGAGGTTGGCTCATCGACAAACAGCACCGATGGTTGTCGCATTAGCTCCATGGCAATGTTCAATCGCTTACGCTGCCCTCCACTAATGTATTTATTGAGCGGATTCCCTACTTTAAGGTCACGCGCCTCAACCAAGTCGAACTCCATTAAAGTGTTATCAACCAGCTCAACAATTTCCTTTTTGCTAAGATGGCTAAAACAAAAAAGAGCGTTGTAGTAGAGGTTTTGGAAAACGGTAAGTTCCTCCACCAGCAAGTCGTCCTGTGGAACGTAGCCAATAACTCCCTCGAGCTCGCTCTTGCTATGATGCACATCGTAGCCGTTGATGTAAACCTTTCCCGACGCGGGCTTTATGTTGCCATTGAGCAGGTTGATAAGGGTTGATTTACCAACACCACTCCCACCCATTATGCCTACCAGTTGTCCAGAATAAGCCGAGAACGAGAATGGATAAATGCCATTACGGCTTCCCCTGTGCTTGTACTCAATATCCTTGGCTACTATTGAAACAAATGGTTTTCCGGGTGTTTGTATAAAAACCGATACCACCTTGCTATAGTAAACCGGCGACATACGCGACCCGCGAATCACTGCACCGGGACCAAAAAGGTATGTTCGTCCCGGTTTGAGCATTCGGCTGTTCATGAAAAGTTCCAGCTCGCCAAAGTACTTTACCAGCAGGGTGTTGGTACTCGCTATACGAAGTACATAAAGTTGGCCTTGGAGCCGCTCGTTTACAATATGTTTGATCTCGGGGATAGGGTTATCACGTTCAGGACTTATAAGAAGAACCTGTTGATTCCATGGTATTTGGCCTGGCGAATCGCTAAGAATAAAATCGCGACCGTTGGAAAACTCAAAATCGCTTATGTTGAACTGGTTAGCTACCCGACGGGCAAACTCAAGCCTATCGGAAGTTGTAAGCTTGCTATCGGCAAGAAATTCCAGCAGCTGTAAAACCAGCCAAACCTTTTGGTGCTGCTCAAATTCGTGGTTAATGGAATCGATAATGGCATGAACCATAGGCGATTCAGTGTAACGGTCGAGGGTAACATCTTCAAGCTCCTGACGATAGCTAATGCCAAAATTGGTAAACCTATCAATAAATACTATAGCCTGCTCGTCGCTAAAATCGTGATGCAAGTAATCCTCCAGAACATCGAGTGCAAAACCGCTATCGGCTTTACTCTCAATATTTACCAGAATGGCAAAAAGCTTTATGAGTGCATCGAGCAGCGACTCGCTCATATTTTAAGGTTTGGTTAAGCAAAGATAGAATTTTTCAGTTGCATTGAACCAAACCATTAAAGTCGGAAGGAATTTTTTAGCTATTTGAAAAACTTATTGGGTGCTGTTCATTTCGGAATAAGGCAAATACAAATAGTCACACTGATTAAACAGTCCTGCTTATCGGGATTGGTTTCTGAGTATTTCAAAACAAAATTCAAAATTTCAGTACTTTATAGTCTGGATTGCATGAGCTGGTATTTGAATGGGTGCCATGCCATCGTTGCAATGCAGATAATAATTTACAGGCAAGTCGGTAGTGTTAAGCACAATGGTAACAAAACTTCCATCGGGGTTACGGAAAGAGGTAGATAGTAGGTTGCTGCGCGAAGGCGAAGAACTTATCCTGCGAGCTCCAGGTCGAATGAATTTAGAAAAGTGACCAAGGTAGTAATATGCAGGGGTAATGAACAGTTCACCTGTACGTGTATCGGCGTGCATTGGGGCAAAGCAGAAATTACCTACGTGATTGGGGCCTCCTTGCTCATCGAGCAAGATATTCCAATCTGTCCAACCTGAAGCACCACTATTAAAATCGTAAATCATTGAGGTGGCATACTTTTCGGCGTTTGGCCAGTAATTGTAGTGGTTAGGTACAAAACTTTCGACTGTACCCTCAGTGAAAATGATGTACTTATCGGGATAACTTTCATGAACATTTCTAACATTATCGTACATCTTTTTCCCGCCCGACCAGTCCTCATACCAATGGTAGCCAATACCCCAAGCATATTTTGATGCTTCGGGGTCGGAAAAGATAACATCAGCCCGGTAAGGCATTAGGTCACGGTTGTGATCCCATACAATTATCTTTTTGTCCTTTAGCCCATTCCTCCAAAAAGTTGGGCCAAGGTAATTTTTCAGGAAATCGCGTTCCTCCTCGGCAGTATAGATGCACGATTCCCAAATCTGTTGCGCCATGGGTTCATTCTGCACCGTAACGCCCCACACAGGCACGCCGACCTTTTCGTACTCCTGAATAAACTTTACAAAGTAATTGGCCCATGCCTGATAATACTTGGGTAAGAGTTTGCCGCCCCGCAACATATTGTTGTTGTCCTTCATAAAGGCAGGAGGGCTCCATGGGCTAGCAAAAAGCAATGCTTTGTTACCGGTCATTTCCATAGCTTTCTTGATAAGGGGAATTCGGTATCGCATGTCGTGGGCTATGCTGAAGGATGATAAAGCGCTGTCGCCTTCCTGAACGTAGGTATAGCTTCCGCTGCTGAAGTCGCAACTATGGATATTGGTGCGTATGAGAGTATAACCAATCCCTTTTTCGGGATGGAAGTAAGCTTCCAATAGTTTTTTCTGATTTTCGGGGCTAAGGTGGGCAAAGGTCTCGGCAGCAGCATCGGTAATGGCACCGCCTATGCCAACTATATCCTGAAATGCCTTACTCGGGTTTACAAAAACGGCTATTTCGGTTTCAAATAATTGACGGGCTGAATCGAACACCCCATTTGTGGTTAGCATTAATCGGGTTGTTGAATCGTTTGCAGTAGTGTAAACCTCATATGTTTTTCCAACAAACGAACTTTTAGTATCGTCATTAGCCCTATTTTTGCCTAATTGTTTGCATGAGCAAAAAGCAACCAAAGCTAATATAATTAGTGCAGTTAATTGAGACGTTTTCATATCAATTCAGTTGTCAAATTATTACTGCAAAGATATATTGGAAGGAGGAAGAATGAGTTGGAATTGGTCAGAATAAATCGGAACAATAGTAATTGATGCAGAATGAGACGGTATGAACAGGTAATAATTGAACTCCCGTTTGTCAATAGCAACAAGTTGTTTAAATGTTTTTTGTGTTTCTACTAACTAACCTCCTCAAAAAATGTTTCTCAATCCCCATTTCGGTTTAAAACTTTAATTCATTCCCATTCTAACATTCCGAATCATTCCGATTCATTCCGATTCATTCCGAATCCTTCCGGTTCATTCCTCTAAAAATACTACTACAACCCCATATTTAATAGCCTGGATGAATTTGATGGTTCATGGCACTTCGGTTAAAAAAAACGCACGCGTCCAATGAAGACGCGCACGAAGATGTTTTTTTGAATGTATATCAATAGGAAAACCTATTCAATTCAATGTAGGCTTTAAGATACTCATGTTGCACATCGAGCAAACGCTCTTTTATGGAATTGAAGTTGTTAAGTTCAGCATAATATTCAACAATAGATATCTCTCCTTTTTCAAGGGCAAGATTTAACTTGCTAACAATATCGAGCCGATTGATATTATTGCTAAGCTGAAGTGCAAGTTCCCGTAATGTTTTTGCCCTATTGTAAAGCCTCTCCGAACTCTGCCTAAAGGCAAAAAGGTAATCGTCGGTAAGCAGCTGAATGTACCTCTCGTTTGCTTTGGCATACTTCACGGTATTGGATTTTTCCCATAAGGGAACCGACATACCAACAACAACACCCTGAAAATGCTCACCTACAACTTTTTCGCTTGCATAACCAGTATTAAAAGTAGGCAAACTCTGAGCTTGGGCAAGTTTTAGCTTTATGCGACTATTTTCCATTTCAGTTTTCAGGTAAGCCAGTTCAGGATTACGGGATTCATTCTGGCTATACCAAGTATCAAAACTATCGGGTAAATCGGGAATAAGTATTATCGTATCGGCAATGACTAATGGAATCGAGCCATTCAACGCTATAAGTTCATCGGAAAGGTTTTTTTGCGAAAGCTTGGCTTGCGATATTCTTGAATTCAGTTCCTGATGAATCAGTTCAGCCTGTGTGTATGGAATGATACTAATTTCACCTGCCTCGTATTTTTGTTTAAGCGACTGGGCAATAATCAAAGCACTTTTCTGCTGCCTTTGCAATTCAGCAATAAGCGCATTATGGTAAACCAAATCGGCATAGAGCTGCCCTGTTTTTTGAAGCACCTCGGTGCGTTTTCCTCTGAATTCATACTCCACTGTATTTGCAAGACTTTTGGCCAGTTTTGCCCTATAAACATAGGCAGTTGGAAAATCGAATTGCTGGGTAATGCTAATTGTGGTTTTGTTGCCAATATCAACCGGACTACCCCATTGGTAAATGACCTCGGCTTGGGGGTTGCTTGGTGTCAACCCTATCTTAGTTGCTATCCTTTCAGCTTCGAGCTTTTGCCTGAGCGCTTTAAGTGTAAGGTTGTTGGAATCGACCTGCTGTAAAACCTTTTCATAGGTGGTTTGGGCATTTACAAAACCTATACAACTAAGAGCTATCAATACTATGACCATCCTAATCTTGGCTATCATAATGATTATCAATTTTGTTTTTATCAAACATGGTGTAAACAATAGGAATGATGTAGATGTTCAAAAAAGTTGATGTTAAAAGCCCTCCCAGAATAACCTTAGCCATTGGGCTTTGGATTTCGTTTCCGGAAAGGTGCCCCTTAAAGGCAAGCGGAATTAGAGCAAGGGCAGCTGTGAGGGCAGTCATAAGTATGGCATTTAGCCTGTCGGCTGAACCCTGGATAACCAAATCGTGAATGTCCAATCCCATTTTGCTATGACGGATATAGTTTGATATCAAAAGAATTCCATTACGGGTAGCTATTCCAAAAAGCGAAATAAAACCGATAATGGCCGGAATACTTATGACACCCGAAGTCAGCCAAATGGCAAAAACACCGCCAATAAGCGACAAAGGAAGGTTCAGTAAAATTATTCCTGCCAAGCCGAAGTTACGAAATTCCACGAATAAGAGCATAAAAATTATCAAAATTGATATTAACGAAGCTATTAGTAATGTACGCGATGCGCGTGCTTCGCTCTCAAATTGTCCGCCATACTCAATCCTGTAACCTTCGGGAAAAGTAATGTTTTCATCAACCTTGCGCCGGATATCGTTAACCACTCCGCGCAGGTCGCGTTGAGCCACGTTTGCCGAAATTACTAATTTACGCTGAACGTTCTCACGGCTAATGGCATTTGGGCCTGCAGATGAAACCACTTCGGCAACCTGATAAAGGGGAACCTTACCGTGCGATGGTGAATCGATGAGTATTGACTTTATCCCCTCAATATTGGAAGTGTAGGCCGAATCGAGTTTGACCACCAAATCGAAGCGTTGCTGACCCTCATAAATATCGGCAAGTTTTTCACCACCCAGCACAACATCTATAAACTCATTGAACTCCTCAAGGCTAATGCCATATTCTGCCAGCAGAGCCCTATTGGCTCTAATCTGAATTTGCGGCACCTCAACCTGCTGCTCAACGTTAACATCGACCAAGCCATCAATTCCAACAATTTCGGATTTAATCTGATTGGCCAACGAGTAAAGACGGGTTAGGTCATCGCCAAAGAGCTTAATGGCAATACTTGCCCGCGTTCCGGTTAACATATGGTCGATGCGATGCCCCAAGGGCTGGCCAACAGTTGCCGCAATGCCCGGAATGCGCGCAAGCGATGCTCGAACATCGGCTAGAAACTCATCGTTACTTCGTTCTTTTAGCTGGTAGTTAACATCAATCTCGGAACTGTTGGTAGCCTGAGAGTGCTCATCGAGTTCACCTCTACCCGTTCGGCGAGCCGTTGAAGTTACCTCCGGTATGGCAAGCAACTGCTTCTCGATATAGTTACCCACATTATTGGTCTCATCCAGCGATGTTCCCGGTGGTGTAACCACCGATAAGGTTAACGAACCCTCATTGAACTCAGGTAAAAAGCTACGACCCATTCCCATCAAAAGTACAAGGGCAACAATGAAAAGCCCCAAGGCACCTCCTAGAACTAATCTTTTTCGGTTTAAAGCCTGACGCAACGATTTTTCGTACCATTTCCTCAGCCTGGCAGCCAACCATTTCTCATTTTCGTTTCGGCTAAGGTAAGCCTCGCCAGTAAGCAACATTCGCGCAAGCACAGGTGTAAGGGTCATTGCCACAAGCAGCGACATGAACAGCGATACAATAAACGAAATACCCAGCGGTTTAAGCATGCGCCCCTCCATGCCGCTAAGGAAGAAAAGCGGAACAAAAGCCACAATAATTATCAACGTGGCATTCAGGATTGATGCTCTAATTTCGCGCGATGCTTCAAAAACTATTGTATAGGTCGATTGACGTTCGCTTTTGGGCTTTAACCGGTTTTGGCGTAAGCGCTTATAAACGTTTTCCACGTCGATAATGGCATCGTCAACCAGCGAGCCAATGGCAATTGCCATGCCGCCAAGACTCATGGTATTAATGTTGATGCCAAGCAGTTTCATCACCACAAATGTGGCAAGCAGCGAGATAGGTATGGCTAGCAGCGAAATGATTGTTGTTCGGAAACTGCCAAGGAAAAGCAGCAGGATGATGGTTACGAACACAGCCCCCTCAACCAAAGCTTGCTGAACGTTACCCACTGAACGTTCAATGAAATCCGCCTGACGGAATATCTTGGTATTAAGCCTAACGTCGGACGGTAACGACCTTTTTAGATTTTCAAGGTTTTCCTCAATCTTTCGGGTTACTTCAATGGTGTTGATGTTGGGCTGCTTTGAAATTGCCAGTATTACTGCTGGTGAGGCATTGCTCGATGCGTATCCCATTTTGGGCGCAGCACCAATGCGGATTTCGGCCACATCGCTAACCTTTACTGGCATTCCGTTTCGAATAGTTACAAGCGTTTGTCCAAGCTGCTCGATATCGGATGTGCGAGCTATACCACGAACCACATACTCGTTTCCAAACTCGCGAATATTAACGCCATTGGAATTCAAACTGATATATCGGCAAGCATTTACCAGTTCATGCATGCTTACACCCAAATGAAGCATGCGGGTGGGATTGGCCATCACCTGATACTGCTTGTAATCGCCTCCAATGATGGTAACCTGCGATACACCTCCTGTTGCCAGGATAAGCGGTTTTACAGTCCACTCAGCAAGAGTGCGCAATTCCATCATGCTTGTGCTATCGGCTTGTAGTCCAATAAAGAAAATTTCGCCCATAACGCTACTCTGTGGGGCAAGCGTTGGCTGGCTCACCCCCATTGGCATTTGTTGGGCAACCGTGATAAGTTTTTCACTCACAACCTGACGTGCCCTAAAAACATCAACCCCCCAATCGAACTCCACCCAAACAAATGAAAAGCCTTGAGCCGAAACCGACCTTACACGGCGAACGTCGGTAGCACCATTCACGGCAGTCTCAATTGGGAATGTAACCAATCGTTCTACCTCCTCGGCTGCCATCCCATGAGCATCGGTCATTACCACAACCGTGGGGGCTGTAAGGTCGGGGAACACATCGATATCCATATTGGACACCGTGCGTAATCCCACAACAATAAGCACTAAGGTGCTAATAAGTATAAGATATTTGTTTCTCAGCGAGAAACCTATAATTCTGTCGAGCATAGCCAATTTGTTTTAGTGAACATGACCCGAATGGGCATCGAGTGCACCCGAACTCTGCGCCATCTTAACATACACGGCACCCCGGGAAACAACCCGGTCGCCCGGCTGTAATCCTGAAACTACCTCAACCCTTTCGCCATCGGAAACACCAAGTTTAACCTCGCGTTTCATGAAAGTTTCGGGCGTAACCTGCACCATCACAAAATGGTTACCCTGTTCCTCCAAAATAGCCCTCGTGGGTACAGATAGGGAATTGCTGTTTGGCTTGCAAAGCAAGTAAACCTCCACAACATCCCCCATAGGCATTTCGGCAACCTCAGGCAATTCCAATGTAACAGGAATTAAATGGTTTTCTGTTGATACCGTTTTGCCAACCGACACAATCGTTCCACCAAGCGATTTTAGGTTAACCAATTTGTCCAATGAATTTAACCTAATATTTGCATCGTAAATGGTGTTTAGATAATTCAGAAAACGTGGTTGAACATGGCATTGAACCTGACACATCGAAAGCTTGCTTAGTTTAACCAGCGGCTGTCCCGCGCTAACATAATCGCCATTTGAAACAAAAACCTTCAAAACCTCAGCATTAGCAGGGCTAATGATGTGTTGACCATCGGTATTGTAGCCATTCTCCAATGCCTTGTAGGCAGTGTAGGCAACCTCGTACTCACTTTTTGCCCTTTCGAGTTCAGCTGCCGAAATTACCTGCTCAACAGCCAATGCCTGCTGTCGATTGTAAACCGATTTGGCAAGCTCATACCTATTTTTTGCCTCGGCATAGCGTAAGGTAAAATTATCGTCGACCATACCCTTTGAAGATATGCTAAGTAGAACATCCGACTTGCCAATTTTAGTTCCGGGCAAAATTGACTTTCCAGAAAAGTTTACCACACCCGAAATACCCGCTACCAAAACCAGTTCATCGGATTGTGCAGGAAGTATTCGGCCGGTAGTGTGTATGACCTGCCCAATGGGCTGTGGAATAACGCTTACCGTAGTAAAATCCACTGCCCACGACTGTTCCTTCGTAAACTTTATGGTATTAGCCATATGGGAATGCTCGTGCGCTCCCTCCCAATCGGGCTCGCTTTGATAGATTGTGAATTGTCCTAGAGAATATGACCTTTTTACTCCATCCACTACCACATTTAGCAAGGCCTCGGCCTTTCCGTTTACTTCAAAGAGCAAATCAAACCTGTAAATACCAGTAGTTCCTGTCTCGGTTGCGGTAAAAGAATAAAATTTGCCTCCGGCATTTACACTTAGCATTAAGGTGTCAACCTTAAAAGGCTTGAAGTTTTTTAAACTGGTTATGTGAGCAGCAAGTTCAACCTCCTTGCCGCTAATAATTGGACTGCCAACTATGTAAAACTCTAAACTATCGGCATAAAGTGTAAAGTGTGAGACCTCCTCGGTTGCATGTTCAGCCTGTTCGTGCGAATGCCCTTCGTGTTCGTGCTCATCGTGCTTTTGAGCACCCCCGCATGATGAAAAAAGCAATGCAGTAAGGGCTATCAGTAAAAAATTTCTATAAACCATTCTAAATCGAATTAATTATCAAACTATTGAATGAAAACTGAAGTAGGTTAGTTGACTAACCTCGTTCCAATAAAAAACTAAATCGATTTAGAACGGTGGTGCCCTGAATGAATGGCTACTAATAATTGGCGTTCGCCAATGTTTAAATGTATCGGAAAAGAATATACGCTGCGATAATTCCAGCCTAACGGTAATATCTATCCATCGGTTCAGGTTTGCAAAAAAATCTTTTACTAAGTTGAAGCTTGATATTACCTGCAAAACATCAATAAGTCTGAACTTTTCGGCTTGGCTTAGGTCGTTCAGCAGGTTACACCCTGGACTGTGCGAATGGCTCTGCGATGAGTTAGTGTGTTTATGCTGACTATAATTGCCATGCTGGCAGCACTCCTGAACATTCTCAACAAAGCATACCTCGCCGTTGTGGTGATGATGCGGAACAAGCGAGTGAACAAACATCATCGCAACGCCAAGTGCAAAAAGCAATATCGATATGCCTCGTTTCATGCAGCAATTATTGTGTGCAAAGTTATTATTTTCGATTTAAATGCACACCAATGGTTTAATAATTGGTTTAGCCAAAAAGCATATATTTGCATCAAACAATTGTGCACCATGTTCATATCGTCCACTCCACAAGTAACCCTGCTCATCATTCACTCCATTGTGTTTGCCATTGCTATTATCTATCTAATTATCAATAGGAAAAATTTAAAAAAACGTAT
>LUYY01000065.1 GCA_001603415.1 Bacteroidales bacterium Bact_07
ACATCCGGTTTTTTTCTTCCTACAATGAACAAATATATGTAACAACAACTATTTCAATGCTTTAATCAACAAATTACCACTTTACATAAACTTAACATACAAATCATTTTAAGGTAATAATCAAGCAATGTTGAAGTATTTACTTTGCATTAGTTAAAAGTGAAAACCATACTGCAATGAAAAAGATACTATCAATTTTAATCGTAAGCATGTTGGCAATGAATGTAATAGCTGCCAACGAAGATGCTAAAAAAGAATCAACCGAAACTTCCACCACAATGGTAAACACCATTAAGGGTAAAGTAGTTGACAAGTCAACTGGCGAAGCATTAGCCGGTGTATCGGTAAAACTTGATGAAAATACAATTGTTTACACCGATTTTGATGGAAACTTTACCATCAACCTTACCCAGCCTAAGGCTAAAATTTGTGTTAGCTTGATATCCTACGCCACAACCGAGGTTGAAGTGAAAAAAAGTTCTAACCAAGTTAAAATCGAACTAAATGCTGTAGAGTAATTTCCAACACTCAATTTATACTGTTAAACCAGAGTCGGATGCCCTAATCCGGCTCTTTTTTTATCCTTAACCTTAATGTAACAAACTGCTAATGTAAAGCTAAGCTGCACTTAACGATAAAGTTCGATAAGCAGAATACTTTTGGACTGTGAAAAAGAAAATTATCTACCCCTTAAATAAATTAATGTATGAATCGTAAGAAAAGTAATCTGCTTTTAATTGCAGTGGCCTTATTAGGCTTAGCAGTAACATCGTGCGATAAGAATGACGATGAAACCCCTAAAGGAACTAAAAAAACCGTTTCGGGTCAAATTTCGCAGAACACCCTTTGGGAAGCAAAGGATACCATCATTCTCGATGGTTTTGTTTATGTAAAATCAGGAGCAACACTTACCATTGAGCCTGGAACTCTGATTAAAGGGTTAAGCGATTCAAAGGCTTGCCTAATAGTAGAACGTGGCGCAAAAATTATAGCTAATGGTACTGCCCAAAAACCTATTGTTTTTACTAGCGATAAACCTGCTGGCGAGCGTAAACCTGGCGACTGGGCTGGTATAATCATTTGCGGTAAAGCCCCTATCAATCAGGTTGGAGGTGAAGCCGAACTTGAAGGGGGAACCGGCGCTGTTTACGGTGGTACCGATCCTAACGATAACTCAGGGATACTCCGTTATGTTCGTATTGAATTTGCCGGTTACGAGGTATCGAACGGTAACGAGATTAACGGCTTAACCATGGGTGGTGTTGGTAGTGGAACTACCATTGAGTATGTGCAGGTTTCATTTGGTCGTGATGACTCCTTCGAATGGTTTGGCGGTAGTGTTAATGCCAAGTACCTTGTTTCGTACCGGGGTGGCGATGACGACTTTGACACCGACAACGGTTTCAGTGGTAAAATTCAGTTTGGTTTCATACTTCGCGGTCCTGAAGAAGCCGATAAATCAGATGCCTCTAACGGCTTTGAATCCGATAACGATGCCAGCGGTTCATCGAACAGCCCTCTTACCTCGGCAAAGTTCAGTAATATTACCATACTTGGCCCCTATGCCACCAAAACCCAAGCTAACGTTAACCCCAACCATAAGTATGGTTTAAGACTTCGCAGAAATACCCGTTTGAGCCTTTACAATTCAATAATCGCTGGTTTTAATACTGGTATCTTTCTCGAAGGCCCTTCAATGAACCTTTACAATGCTGCCAACGGCCCCGAAATTAAAAACTGCTTAATGGCTGGTATGATTAAAAACTACAACGCCAAAACCGATGGTACCAGCTTAACCCAAGAACAGTACGAAACCATGTTTGCTGCTGGCAACAACACCCTTTACACCGAAAATGCTGACCTTAAGCTTACCAACGCATGGAACTGGGGTAATGTTAACCCAATGCCCCAGGCAGGCTCACCTGCTCTTAGCGGAGCTTCCTTTACCGGCCTCACAGGTTTTGAAACAGTTACATTCCGTGGAGGTTTTGGTACCCAGAACTGGACTGAAGGCTGGTGCAACTGGGATCCACAAAATACCAATTACTAACATAAACACTTTTTATAATCAAAAAACTTTCCGTATATCGGGAAGTTTTTTTGCACCTTTTTTGTAGTATTTTCGTAGAATGTAAAAAAAATATTATGAAGGCATTTTTAGCATTTCTTTTTTCATTAACCGCAATGGTTAGCCTTGCGCAAACCAGCGTAATTGAACGTGATGGCAAGTACTACGATGGTAACGGAAATCTCTACTCCGGACGATACACCATATATTACGAAAACGGAAATATTAAGGTTGACGCTACTATCGCAAATGGCTTGCCCAATGGTGAGATGAAATTATTCTATCCAACCGGTAAGATTCAGGAAATAAGGACTTATAGCCTTGGTGAGAAGGATGGCCGCTGGGAGAAATGGAACGAAAAAGGCATTAAGGTTTCCGAGGCCAACTTTGTAAAGGGTAAGAAGCACGGTAAATGGTACGTATGGGACGAGAATGGAACTCTCCGCTACGATATGACCTATAATGACGGCGAAAAAAGCGGTACTTGGATCATTTTCGATGAAAGCGGCAAAGAAACTTCGCGGAAAGAATACTAAGCAGCAAATTCCACTTTGTAAAAAAGTGTTACATTTGACATCAAATTTTTTGAGTCACTTTGCTCATTGTTAATTTGATGTTAAATGATTTCGTTTAAAAACCGATTGGTATGGATTACCGGAGCCTCTTCCGGCATAGGTAGAGAATTAGCTCTTCAGTTAGCCGAAGAGGGTGCACACCTCATTCTCTCATCGAACGATGCTCAGGAATTAAGCCATGTGGCCGATGAGTGCCGCGAGTTCACCTCATTTTGCCAGGAATACCCTTTCGACCTTTCGAATCCCGAAGAGGTCAAGATCACTGCCGAGACCATTATTAATACATACGAACAAATTTTCCTGCTCATTAACAACGGTGGCATTAGCCAACGCTCGCTTGTTAAGGACACACCGGTTGATATCGACCGTAAAATAATGGAGATAGATTACTTTTCCTACGTAATCCTAACCAAAGCGGTTTTACCCGGTATGATTGAAGCCGGAGAGGGTTTTATTGCTGCCACGAGCAGCATTTCAGGCAAATTTGGGTTTCCACTACGCTCATCGTACGCAGCAGCAAAACATGCCATTCAGGGCTTTTTTGAGACACTCCGAGCCGAAATGAAACCCCACAACATATCGGTAACCATTGCCTACCCCGGTCGAATCCAAACCAATATCTCACTACGAGCCATTGACGAAAAGGGTAAGGAACATGGTGTAATGGATCCCGGTCAGCTAAACGGGCTAAGTGCAAAGGAATGCGCCCGGCAGTACATTCGAGCTATTAAAAAACGAAAACCGGAGGTTTACATAGGCAAAAGTGAGATTTTGATGGTGCACATTAAACGCCTATTCCCAAGCATCTTTTTCAGAATTGTAACCAAAATCAAACCTACATAATCATTATGTCGAAAATAATATACGGTATTCAGCAAGTTGGCATCGGAGTATCGAACCTAACCGAGGCATGGAAGTGGTACAAGGAACACCTTGGGTTCGATATTCGTATTTTTGAAGACAATACTGTTGCCGAGCTAATGCTCCCATATACAGGCGGGCAACCCCAACAACGCCATGCAGCCCTTGCCCTTAACATGCAAGGTGGCGGTGGCCTTGAAATTTGGCAGTACAAAGGTCGTACTCCGCTAATGCCAGAGTTTCAGGTTCAACTGGGCGATCACGGAATTTTTGCAGCAAAAGTCAAATGCCCCGATGTTAAAAAAGCCTATGAGTACTTTGAAAGCAAGGGTGTTCCAGTAAGTCAACTCTCTATTAGACCTAATGGCGAAGAGCATTTCTTTATAAAAGACCCATTTGGCAACTTCTTCGAAATATTCAGCCACAGCTACATTTTCAAAAACGAGAAAAAGCCAGTTTCGGGAATTGGCGGCGCCATTATTGGCGTTAGCGATATCGATAAAGCCTTAAAGGTTTATAGCGATATTCTGGGATACGATACCATTGTTTACGACAAAACCGGCAACTTTGATGATCTTGCCGAACTCCCCGGCGGTAAGGGAAATTTCCGTAGAATGTTACTCACCCACTCCGAGAACCGAAAAGGAAGTTTCAGCAATTTCTTCGGTAAATCGGAAATAGAGTTAGTTCAAGCACTCGACCGTGAACCCAATAAAATTTTCAAAAATCGTTTCTGGGGCGATTTAGGTTTTATTCACCTGTGCTTCGACATGAAAAACATGAACGACCTTGAAAAGGAGTGTGTTGAAAAAGGATTTCCATTCACCGTAAATTCCAATGTAAAACACAACGAAAAAGGTAGTTTTGATATGGGCGAAGCCGCAGGGCACTTCTCATATATTGAAGACCCTGATGGTACTCTCATTGAGTTTGTTGAAACCCATCGGCTGCCACTCATTAAACCCCTTGGTATTCAACTCAACATGGATAAACGTGACCCTTATAAACCAATCCCCAACTGGATTACTAAACTCCTAAGCCTGAAAAGAGTTAAAAATTTATAGCATGAAAGGCTACCTTACCGGTAGCCTTCATTTTTTATCAACACATGGCTTTAATGGCAACTCGAAAAATATTACCAAGGCAATTTAAACAGTATTGCGCATTAGGCAGAAGAATAAATTTATATCTAAAATCGATATAAGTACTACTACTTTTCTTTCATCGTAGCATTTCACAAAATCCTTTTTGTATTTTTGAAAATTAAGTTTACGTTAAATGCGAGTTAATTTTTTTCTTTTTCTTCTTGTAGTTCAAAATACCTTTTCCCAAAGTATAAACCATTGGGAAACTGCTATTTACCCAAGTGATAATTGGCGGTATAGGGTTAATGAAACAGCAACGCCTAATGGTTGGTACTTGCCAAACTTTGACGATAGCCAGTGGCCACAAGGCCCTGGAGGGTTTGGTTATGGCGATAACGACGATGGCACAACCGTTCCAAACTGCATATCGGTGAGCATCAGGACAACCTTCAATGTAGCCAATACCAATGAAATAGCAATGGCCGTTCTAAGTGTAGATTACGATGATGCCTTTATTGCATGGCTTAATGGCGTTGAAATAGCCCGCTCAGCAGGCTTGCAGGGAGTAAATGTAAACTGGGATACGCCTTCGTCGGAGAACCGTGAGGCTGTGATGTACACAGGCGGTAAGCCAACCGATTTTCTGATAAAAAAAGATATACTTGCAAGCGCTTTAAGGAATGGCATTAATGTTTTGGCCATTGAGGTTCATAATACAAGTATTGGCTCATCGGATTTGACCATTATTCCGTACTTGTCGTTAGGCATTACCGTAAGTAATACATACTACCAGCCCACCCCCGATTGGTTTAACCCACCTGTAACCGCACTCAGTAGCAACCTGCCCATTGTGATTATTGACACCCATGGGCAAACCATACAATCGGACAACAAGATAGTGGCAACCATGAAGGTTGTTGATAAACGGACTAAGCCCAATAGCATTACCGACAATGAGTTCACCTATAACGGATCAATTCATTTTGAGTATCGTGGACAATCGTCGCTTTGGAACGATTGGCCGAAAAAAAACTATAATGTGGAGC
>LUYY01000328.1 GCA_001603415.1 Bacteroidales bacterium Bact_07
AATATTGGTCAAAGGGCTTAATTACTGAAATTTCCCTCTGGCATGCGTATTTAATTATACACAAAAAAACACTGCAATAAAATTTCTGCAGTGTTATTAAACAGTACTTCTGAACAAGGTACCATAAAACCATCCGCGTATAAACAGTAACCAACCGTATTCTTTATATTTGGCTTAATGTCCTTTTCAGGAATTCCCTGGTACGCTCCTGGGTTGGATTGTTAAAAATCTGTTCAGGCTTGCCTTCTTCAGCAATAACACCTTTGTCCATAAACACAACCCGGTCGGCAACTTCTTTTGCAAAACCCATTTCATGGGTTACTACCAGCATTGTCTGTCCTGATTCCGCAAGCTGCTTCATAACAACCAGAACCTCGCCAACCATCTCAGGATCAAGGGCTGATGTCGGTTCATCAAACAGCATTACATCGGGTTCCATGGAAAGTGCTCGCGCTATTGCAACACGTTGCTTCTGTCCGCCCGATAGCTGTTTGGGCTTTGCGTTTATATATTGATCCATACCAACTACTTTCAGATATTTCATCGCCACTTCCCTGGCTTCTTCCTTCGAACGCTTTAACACCCGAACCTGGCCAACCACGCAGTTTGATAAAACATTGTGATTGTTAAACAGGTTAAACTGCTGGAATACCATACCCAGCTTTGTACGGTAGGCACGAGTGTCATGTTTTTCATCAAGAATACTTTCACCCTTAAAGATTATCTGGCCTCCGCTGGGTTTTTCCAGAAGATTTATACAACGAAGAAGAGTGGATTTCCCGGAGCCTGACGAACCGATAATACAGACAACTTCTCCCTTTTCCACCGAGAAATTAATATCCTTAAGCACTTCGTTCTGACCGAAGGATTTACTCAAGTGCTGAATGTCAATTATTTTCCCCATATATCATTCCTCCATCTTCTTTCCTGTCTTTCCTTCCGCAGTTTGTCCTCAGGTTTTTCCACCTGCATCTGATTGGCATATAAAATGAAGTTTTCAGGGCCGTCCAGTTTCTTTTCAATCAAACGCAGTATTCTCGTGACCGAATATGTCATAATAAAATACAGGATACAGGCTACAAAAAACGATTCAAAATATCTGAAATTATTGCCCGCCACGGATTTTGTCTGGAAGAACAGCTCAGATACCGAAATCACATTAAGAACAGAGGTATCCTTAATGTTGATAACAAATTCATTTCCGGTAGCCGGCAGAATATTCCTTATTGCCTGGGGAAGAACTACATTCACCATGGTTTGAAGATGGCTCATACCGATAGCCTGAGCAGCTTCGAACTGACCCTTGTCGATTGAAATAATACCGCCGCGCACAATTTCCGACATATAAGCACCCGTATTAATGGAAACAATTAATATTGCGGCGGTAAAGCGGTCCATATCAAGATTAAAAGCCTGAGCCGCGCCGTAATATATTACCATGGCCTGAACAATCATCGGGGTTCCCCTGAAAACTTCAATATAAACAGACAGGATCGCGTTAACGATTTTCAGCATTACTCTCCTGAACTTACGCTCTGGTATTGGAATGGTACGCACGATACCAACAAGCAATCCTATAATAAACCCCAGTATGGTGCCGATAATTGAAACCGATAGCGTTGTGCCGGCCCCGCGTAAAAACATAAGCCAGTATTTTGAAACAATTTGTATTATCCAGTCAATGCTCATTATATCCTCCGGAAAAATGTTAACCGGCCGCAGAGAATGCAGCCGGTACTGTACTGTAATTGAAATCACTGCTTTAATCGGTAACTCTCGCTTTTCATTGTTTTAATTTCATTAGTCTGTTGCGGCCAACTAATTAAAAAAATCCACGGCTGCTTCAGCCTAAGTTACATATACCGCAGTGAAGTTTGTTTTTAATTCGCCGCTGGCTGATTTTTAATCGCCTCATCCATAATGGCTTTTTGTTCCTCTTCGGATATACCAGCTAAAATCTGATTTATTTTTTCAAGCAAATCGCTCTTTTTGCGAAGACCAACAGCAATGGCTGTTTCATCATCCGATGTTTCAAACTTTTCAGTAAACTCAACCATTTTAAAGTTCTCATTCGCCGCTTCCGCGCTAACTCCCTCAGGCCGCTCAGAAACATACCCATCAATGATTCCGGATTCCAGCGCAACCCTCATAGCCGGAAAATTATCCATCGCCGGCTGCTTGTCCACGCCATTGATTTGATCTATGACCGTGTAGTGGAATGTATTCAGCTGGGCTGTAATCTTCGCGCCGCTAAAGTCCTGGATTGACGTAGCGTTATCGTACTTTCCGCCCTTTTTAACGACCATGACCAAATCGGATTTATAATAATTAATTGAAAAATCAATGGTCTTCCAGCGATCGGCTGTCGGAGACATACCGGCTATTACCGCGTCAATCTTCCCGGAGGTAAGAGCGGGAATAAGCCCATCCCATTCCGTTTTAACTATAACCAGTTCTTTCCCAAGTCCTTCTGCGATTCTCTTCGCAATTTCAACATCATATCCGCCGGCATACTCCTCGCTGCCATCAATTTTAACAGCGCCGTTTGACGCATCAATCTGTGTCCAGTTAAACGGAGCATACCCCGCTTCCAGTCCAACCTTGAATACCTTACTGTTATCACCTTTTCCGCAACCCGTCATAGCTAATACCGCTATTAGTACCAATACTGACAATAGTACAATTTTCTTTTTCATTTTGCATGTCCCCCTTACTATATACTTATTCTGTAACAAAAAACGGCCTGAAGTGATTCAGGCCGCATTAAACGTATTATTCCCCATTCCCATAACCACTCCCGAATGAGATAGCGCTACTCAATAAATAGGGATGTTTATTGAGTCAGTCCTGCAGTTCTTAACTGCAGAACCAGCAGATAATACCGAGAATATTACCTGCTTCGGCGGTCTCCCCTTCTCCCTGGCGTCATCGCCTCTCGAACTCGTCCAGGAACTGTTGAATCCCGCGCCTCTACCCCACCTGTAAGAGTGAGGTTATATTCCATATTAAACTGACCAGCATATATATTTATTACTTTACATCAACACTTCCCACATGTCAATTGTTACGTTAATTTTTATGCGGGAACAAGGCAGGTAGTTACTGTTCACACAGTCCAGCGGGTGGCTCGGGTGATTTCGACGA
>LUYY01000329.1 GCA_001603415.1 Bacteroidales bacterium Bact_07
AGAACACTGTTTCAATTTCTATTTATTCCCTGGCTGCCGGCTTTCCAATTCCTATTATTCTGGCACTGATGCTAAAGGAAGTGAATTCGGATCGATACAGAAAGTTAATCCAAACTGTTACCTATGCGCCGCATTTTATATCCACTGTTGTTCTGGTAGGGATGATCACCCTAATGCTTTCCCCGACCTTTGGAATTGTCAATACCATTTTAAAAGCTTTGGGATTTGAAGCAAAGAATTTTATGGCTATGTCGTCCATGTTCAGACACATTTACGTTTGGTCTGGTATATGGCAGAATATGGGATGGAGTTCAATTATATACCTCGCTGCGTTATCTACAGTAGATCCTGAACAGCATGAATCGGCAATGATTGACGGAGCAAGTCGGCTGAAGCGGATCTGGTACATAAATATCCCTGTATTGGTACCAACAATGGTTATTCTTCTTATACTTCGTGCCGGCTCCATTATGAGCGTCGGGTTTGAAAAGGTGCTTTTAATGCAGAATGATTTGAACAGGGACGTAGCAGATGTAATTTCGACCTATGTGTACGATCGGGGCCTGA
The DNA here is from genome assembly GCA_001603415.1 of Bacteroidales bacterium Bact_07. GTDB lineage: Bacteria > Bacteroidota > Bacteroidia > Bacteroidales > Tenuifilaceae > Tenuifilum. Next base: position 568 of record LUYY01000329.1, read on the forward strand.
TCCAGCAAAACTTCAGCTTTGCGTCGGCAGTAGGACTTTTCAACAATGCGGTAAACTTCACGCTGCTGCTTCTGGTCAATGGAATTACGCGACGGCTTGGTGAAACCAGCCTGTTATGAAATTAAGAAAGAAACGGAGTGAGTATAAAAATGGCTGTTATTAAAGAACGAGCCGGTGATAAAATATTCAACATAGTCAATTTATTTTTACTCAGTATCCTGTTACTGGTAATCCTTTATCCATTGATATTTATCCTTGCCGCATCATTTTCTGATCCGTTGCTTGTCAGCACAGGCAAGATCTACCTTATTCCGAAAGGCTTTAATATTGAAGGATATCGGAGGGTATTTCAAGATGCGCAAATTATGATAGGCTATGGTAATACAATTATTTACACTATAGCGGGAACTTTACTTAATCTTGCATTAACCTTACCTGCTGCTTACGCATTATCCAGAAAGGATTTGGATGGAAGTAAAGTTTTTATGTTCTTTTTGGTATTTACCATGTACTTCTCAGGCGGTATGATACCTACCTATCTTATTGTTAAAGGTCTGGGTCTTTATGACACACGGACAGTGATGCTGTTAATCAGTGCGGTAAGTACATACAATCTGATCATTGCCCGTACTTTTTTCGCCAACGGTGTGCCGCATGAGATTGAAGAAGCAGCGAGGATCGACGGAGCCTCCCAAGCACGTACTTTTTTCATTATTGTCCTGCCGTTATCCAAGGCGCTGATTGGAGTGCAATCTCTTTATTATGGCGTTGGGCATTGGAACTCTTTTTTCTCGGCACTAATTTATCTCAGCGACCGGAATAAGGTGCCGCTGCAGCTTGTATTGAGGGAAATATTAGTAAGGAACCAAATTAGTTCAGAAATGATTGAAGGAGCCATGAGCAGCGAAATGCAGGCATTACAGCTTCAGTTAGCGACTCTGATAAAGTTTGCCATAATTGTTGTTTCCAGCGTTCCTGTCATGGTTGCGTATCCATTCCTGCAGAAGTATTTTGATAAAGGGGTCATGCTCGGCTCTTTGAAGGGATAAGCTATCCGGTCTGCATGCATGCTGTCCGGTATAAATA
>LUYY01000066.1 GCA_001603415.1 Bacteroidales bacterium Bact_07
ACTCAGTTTTCATGTTGAGGGGAATTACCCCCTTAAAAAGTTTTTCAAAATTGATTTTTTAAAATGACATTTCAAAAGAAAAACACCATGAAAAAATATGATATTAAACATTTTTTTGGCGTATTACTTAAAATTTAAAACCTATCAACCGTTTTCTGGTTTTAATATAACACCCTGATTAGTTTTAGCATCTACCTGAATTACAAGTGGTTTGTAGAATCGTACACAACGTAAATACTCAGTTTCATGCCAGGCAGGAAGCGAGTTGAGAAAATCAATATCATACGAGCCATCGTGAAGGTAAGGATTAACCGTAAGATATGCAACTCTGAAAGATGTTAGGTTCTGGAAAAAATGAGTTCCTTGACTTGGATCGACACGGAAGTTCTCGAGTCCGGCCTCAACTATAACCCTGGCCTGGGATATTTGCGACCACTTAATGGGTACACCCAGCCAAGGATCGCTACTGCCCCAGCGGCCAGGCCCAACCAAAACGTAATTGCGCTGCCAATCAATAAACTTCTTGTTTAGGTCATCAAGTTCATGAGCTATTTCTTTTGTTTTAGCAGGATTAAAGCATTCGGGCTTAATGTAAACAAAATCATAAATATCCTTTACTTTCCCGTGTCCCAGTGCCGACTTTGAGTAAAGTATTGCCTTTTTAATATCAATTTCATCCCATTCCACTAGCTCGGTCTGGTCGCTATCAACTATGGGTCGAATTTGAAGGAAATTAAAGAGTTTAGGCATTCCACTTGGTGGATTCAAATTTGCAGCAAACTCAATTTCGATATGGTTATTCATTTCACGTTCACCTATCTCAAGCAGCTCCGTTAGGATTTTGGCAAGGGGAAACGTGTCGTGTTTTAGAACCGGCGCAAAAGTAACCAGCTTTAATCCCTCATCGTAATAACCATCGCGCAGAATGCCTGAGTGCATATCGTAGGTAGAGGTAACTAATCGGAAATCGGGGATTGCAGAGGCTTCTCTAATATCAAGATTTAGTAGATTTGAACTATCATCAACCATCGGCTCAAAGCTGTTTGGGTCAATGTTAAGTGCGTAAAAGTTCTTTTGGGTTTGGCGGAGAGCCATCTCAACCGATGAAAGTTGCAGAATCTTTTTGGGGTATCTGGGGGAAAACCGAAGCGCTACCCCACCATCGACAATGAGCTTGCCTAAGCCAAAACCTACGCTAACAATACCATCTTCGGTTTTTTCAGAGCCAATGGGGTAAAAATTGATACTCCGAGCCACACCCGATAAGGTAGGAAGATACATATTTCCATACTGGTTTCCGCATATCTCCTGGATTATTACCCCCATTTTTTCTTCATCTATCACATTCTGTGTCGCATTCATGTAGGCCTTGCTTGCCCTGTAAAAAACTGAAGCGTACACTGCTTTAATAGCCTTAGTTAATAGCTGTAGCATTTGCTCAGGATTATCGGAATGGGGAACCATGTAGGTAGAGTAAATGCCTGCAAAAGGCTGGTAATGGGAATCCTCAAGTTTACTCGACGAGCGAACAGCAAGTGGTCGTTGGAAGACTGAAATAACCTTACGAAGGTCAATTTTGATACGCTCAGGCAGTTTAGCTTTCAGAAAGGCATCCAGAATAACCTCATCGTCTAAATCCTGTAATGCAATGGAATATAGATTATTCGATTCCATGAACTCATCAAAAATATCGGTGCTAAGCACTACAGTTCGGGGAATCGTAATTATGGTATTATCGAACTTATTGAAAAGGTTGTATTTACGAATAACCTGGTTTACAAAAGCCAGACCACGTGCCTTACCGCCTATTGAACCATCGCCAATGCGGGAAAAAAACTTATACTCATCAAAAGTTTCGCGATCGAACTTGGCAATTATACTTCGCCCTTTACTCAGCCTATATGCCGAAATGGCATAAAAAATAAACTTTCGGGCATCGTCAATGCTCCTGAAATCTTTAAGTCGCATGGGCTTAAAGAGCTGGGCAATTGAAAAGATAGCCCTGGCATTTAACCATTTGGAGATGTCGTTTCGGCTGGAATGGTAAACCAACGATCGGTCTGGAATGATAAGAATAAGCTTTTGCAATTGGCTTAAGTCCGACGCACGGGCTATTTCAGCAAGCGTATCAGGATCGCGAAAAACAAAATCGCCAAAACCAAAATTGTTCACAATGTAATCCCTAAGGTCAAGGCTGAAGGTTTTGGAATACTTATGCAAAAATCCTACACCGAGTTCATCGGCGTAAACCTTGTTTGAGAGTTCCGAGGACTGAAGCAGAAATGGTATATTAGGATCTTCTGCTTTGATTTGTTTGCAAAGTTGCAGCCCTGCTTTTGCTAAATGATCGCGCTTGTTGTTTACCTTATAGCTTATATCGGAAATAACCCCAAGGATGTTATTCTTGTATTTATTATAAAGTTCTATTGCCTCGTCATAGGTTGTTGCCATCAAAATTTTGGGTCTTCCACGCATGCGAAGCATTCGGTGATGCTCATTTAGCGCTTCGGTCATAAACATCCGCGCTTGCCTGAAAATTATTTTATACAGATTTGGGAGGAACGAGGAGTAATACCTAACAGAATCTTCAACCAGAATAATTGCCTGAACACCAATTTCAAGAATGTCGTGTTCGGCATTCATCTTATCCTCAATAAGTTTGATAATTGCCAAAAGCAGGTCGGCGTTGCCTAGCCAGCAGAAAACGTAATCGATAGCACTTAAATCCTCATTTTGCAATCGCATGGATACCTCGCGGGAGAATGGAGTAAGAATTACAATGGGTATTGAGGGGTATCGCCCTTTTAGGTTTTTAGCCAAACTAAAAGTGTCCATCTCGCCAACGTTAAGCATCGATATGATAAGGTCGATATGCTCTTCCTGTAAAATCTTTAGAACTTCGCGAACGCTATGCGCCTGAAGAAAAACCGGTGGATACCTTAGGTTTAGCGATACATACTCGTTAAAAATCTGCTCATCGATCCTCCCATCCTCCTCTAGCAAAAAAGCATCGTAACTGCTGCAGATAAGCAGAACCTTGTATATTCGCTTCTGCATCAGCTTATCGAACGAAGTGTCGTAAATATCGAGCTGGTATGAATTGAGATATGCCTGATCGCCTAAAAGATTCAACATAGCGCAAATTTTTGGCAATTTACAAAAAAGCTGCCAAACGGTTTTGCATGCTTTTGATCTTTCGGCTTACCTTTGTAAAAAAATGAATTATGCGTTACATTAAGTCATTAGCCCTACTCGCGCTTATTGTGGTAAGCTGTACACCACAAAAAAATTACACCAAAATTGAAGGTTTTACCCAAGGAACCACCTACAGCATAACCTACTACGATTCCCTTAACCGGGATTTTTCGTTACAAATCGATTCAATACTAAGCAGAATTGACCATTCAATGTCGATCTACAACGATAGTTCGATAATCAGTAAGATAAACAGTAACCAGTCCGATAGCATAGACGACCTGCTAAAAGATGTAATTATGGCCTCATTCGATATTTACAGGCAAACCGATGGGGCATTCGATATTACAGTTGGTCCGGTGGTTAGGGCTATAGGCTTTGGTCGAGACAAAACTCAAGGTATCGACTCCGCCAAAATCAGGACGCTACTACCCCTAATTGGCATGAGCAAGATACGTATTGAAGGGAATACCCTTAAAAAGGACGACAGCAAAATACAGATTGATGTTAATGCCATTGCCCAAGGCTATACGGTTGATGTTATCGGTAAATATTTTGAAAACAAAGGCATAAAGAACTATCTAATTGAAGTAGGAGGCGAAATTACTGCCCGGGGCAAAAATTCAAAGGGAACCGACTGGGTTGTTGGTATCGATAAACCCGTGGAATCGGCTTTACCCGGTGAAAACATTCAGGCAAAAATATCCATTAGTAATGGTTACGGATTGGTAACCTCAGGCAATTACCGCAAGTTTATTGAGGTAAACGGGCAAAAGTATGCCCATACCATTAACCCTAAAACCGGATTTCCAGAGCTAAATAACCTTTTGAGCGCAACGGTAGTTGCACCCAATGCCACCAAAGCCGATGCCCTGGCAACCGCTTTCATGGTGAAAGGAGTTGACTGGAGCAAATATTTTGTGGTTAACACCAACGATATTGATGCCTACCTTGTTTTCTCCGATTCATTAGGGAACTATCGGGTTTGGATGAACGAGGGTATGAAAAAGAGGATTATTCCCTAACTAAATACCCTTGGTTGCAGCGTTTGTACTGCAATTCGACCCACCACCACAGCCACAGGAATACCCAATGTCGGAATCGCTACAACCGGGTTTTTTCCGCTTGAAAATGGTCTTTAGTGAAAGGCCAAAAATCACTATACCTAAAAGTAATGCTACTACACCAATAAGTTTAAGCAATGCCATAATCTTTGATTTTAGTTTTCAACCTCGCGGGCATGCTCGTAACAGGTAGCACATTCGATATTTTTACCATTTTTCCCCCAGCACTTTATTTCCTCGTGGCGAGGGCACGAAACGCCACGCTTTCGCAATTCCTTGTTATGCCCAGCCGAAGTTTCGGGAAACCTATGGCTTTTGTGGAAAATTATCCTTACGGCCATCCCAAACAATGCTGTTCCAAGAATTATTGCTGCTACAACTATTAATTTAAGCGTTAACATTTGGGTAAAGTTTTTGCAAAAGTATACCTGTTAGGTTGCACTTCCAAAAAACAAACAACAAGCATCACAAAAAGTTTTATTAAAAAGCTATAAAAGAACTAATGTCATGCCGTTTGATATTGGTTCAAAACATTTGTAATACTTTTTTGTTTACCTGATGAAACTCAACAGAATTGAACGATGAGCACAACCAAAATCAAATTGACAAAAGAAGAGATACTCAACGACTATTACATTGCCCACCTCAGCCGCAATATCAGCCTTATGGGCCGAAAAGAGGTGTTAACCGGCAAGGCTAAATTCGGGATTTTTGGCGATGGTAAAGAGCTTGCCCAGATTGCCCTTGCAAAAACATTTAAGGAAGGCGATTGGCGATCGGGTTATTACCGCGACCAAACCTTTATGATGGCCGCCGGGTTATTTACCGCCGAAGAGTTCTTTGCACAACTTTACGGTCAAACCGATATAGACCTCAACCCAGGCAATGCCGGTAGGACTTTTAATAACCATTTTTCCACTCGAAGCTTAAACCCCGATGGAACATGGAAAGATCTTACAAAACAGAAAAATAGCACACCTGATATATCCCCTACTGCCGGACAAATGCCCCGATTGCTTGGATTGGCTTGGGCATCGAAACTTTTCAAAAACAACAAGGAACTATGGCGATTTGAGCAATTTAGCCGTAAGGGAAACGAAGTTGCTTTTGGAACCATTGGCGACGCCAGTACATCCGAAGGACATTTTTGGGAAACACTCAACGCAGCAGCAGTGCTTCAAGTTCCAATGGTGGTTGCCGTTTGGGACGATGGTTACGGGATTTCCGTACCAAAAGATTACCAAACCGCTAAAGGAAATATCTCGGAACTAGTTAAGGGCTTTGAGAAGGGCGAAAATGATGTAAACGGAATTTATATTTACCGTGCAAAGGGATGGGACTACCCTAACCTAGTGGAAACTTTTTCGGCAGGAGTAGAACGTTCCCGGAAAGAACAAGTTCCAGTGCTATTCCATATCACTGAAATAACCCAACCACAAGGACACTCCACATCGGGTTCGCATGAACGCTACAAATCGCCTGAGCGCTTGCAATGGGAAAAAGATTTCGACTGCAATACCCGCTTCCGCAACTGGATAATAACCGAAGGCTACGCCACCGAATCGGAGTTAAACGAAATAGAAGCCAAAGCACAAACCGATGCCAAGGCTGCACGCGATAAGGCTTGGGCCGATTATACCTATCCCATTAAAAAAGAACGCGATGAATTGATTAAAATAATCGACAACCGTTCCTGTTTCTGTAAACGTGAACACACCGACAAGGTTGGTGAAATTACTGAGCAACTCAAGGCAATACCAAACCCAATCCGTAAGGATAATATTAGCGCAGCTAAGCGGATTTTAAGGCACGTTTGCTCCGATTGTAGTATCCGTGAAAAACTTCAAGCCGATTTATCGACTTGGATTGAACGCAACATGAAAGATGGCTACGATAGGTACAGCTCGCACCTTTACTGCGAAACCGAAAGAGCTGCATGGAAGGTAAAGGGTGTTCCTCCTGTTTTTACAGATGATTCCCCTATGGTTGCTGGCCGTGAGATACTCCGCGACAACTGGGATGTTCAATTCCAGAAAAATCCGCTCCTTGTTATTTTCGGCGAGGATGTTGGGGGTATCGGAGGTGTAAACCAATCGTATGAAGGACTCCAAAAGAAATACGGAGAAATTAGAATCAGCGATACTGGCATCAGAGAAAACACCATACTTGGGCAAGGACTGGGTTTAGCTCTCAGGGGCATGCGCCCGGTTGCCGAAATACAGTATTTCGACTACCTGCTCTATGCCCTTCAAACCATGAGTGATGACCTTGCCACCATACGATGGAGAACTAAAAGTGGCCAAATGGCACCCCTTATCATAACAACCCGTGGGCATAGGCTCGAGGGTGTTTGGCATGCCGGTTCCCCATTGAGCATGGTAATCAACTCCATAAGAGGTGTTTACGTTTGCGTTCCACGCAACATGACTCAGGCTGCAGGCTTTTACAATACTTTACTTGAAGCCGATGACCCTGCATTGGTAATAGAGCCATTGAATGGCTACCGTTTGAAAGAAAAACGGCCCGAAAATATTGGAGAGTATAAAATTCCACTCGGTGTTCCCGAAATTCTTCGCGAGGGAACTGATGTTACCTTGGTTACCTATGGAAGTTGCGTTCGCATTGCCCAGGAAGCTGTTGAACAGCTTTGGGAGTTTGGAATTTCTGTTGAACTGATAGATGTTCAAACACTCTTACCTTTCGATTTACCCAACCTAATTCTTGATTCAATAAAGAAAACAAACCGCATTGTATTCTTTGACGAGGATGTTCCGGGTGGTGCAACTGCATACATGATGCAAAAGGTTTTGGAGGAACGGGCAGGCTATCTCCACCTCGACTCACCTCCAAGAACAATAACTGCAAGGGAGCATCGTCCTGCCTATACCACCGATGGTGATTACTTTTCGAACCCGAATGCCGAGGATGTTTTTGATGGCATATATGAATTGATGCATGAGGTTAACCCCAAACGCTACCCTAAACTTTTATAAATGTAAAGCCCGGAGTACCGGGCTTTTTTACTATTCCTGCTCAAACTTTAACTCAACAGGCTTGTTCTCTTCCTCCTTTTCAATTTCCTGCATTTCCTCTGGGGAGTATCGCCTGATCTTAAAACCAATGGTAGCAATAAATACGCTCATGAAAGGACTTATGATATTGAAAAATGCATAGGGGGCGTAGCTAAAAGTGGGAACTCCAAGCACTGCAGCCTGAGTGGCACCACAGGTATTCCAAGGAATTAGCACTGATGTAACAGTTCCCGAATCTTCCAGCGTTCGGCTTAGCAGTTCAGGTTTATACCCACGTTTACGAAATGTTCTAGCAAACATTCGTCCGGGCACTACTATTGATATGTATTGATCCGACGCTGTAACATTAAAGAATAAGCAACTCAAAACCACCGATGCAATTAGGCTTGCCGTTGACTTTGCAAACTTTATGATAACTTCTGTGATTTTCACAAGCAGTCCTGCCGATTCCATTACCCCTCCAAAAATCATGGCGGTTATTATGAGCCAAATGGTATTCATCATGCCAGCCATACCTCGAGTGGTAAGCAGCTCGTTCATTTGAGCATCACCTGAATTGATGGTTACCTTACCAAACATACTCTTAATAACTGCTATATAGCCCGCTTCGGCATAGTTACCAGTAATACCCGAAACCTGCTCAATAATATGGGGCTGAAAGATTAATGCAAAAACGCCGCCAAGCAATACCCCAAACATGATTGAAGGCAATGGAGGTGTTTTTCGCACTATAACAACAATCAAAAAGATTGGCACAAGCAAAAGCCATGGTGTAATGTTAAAGGTAGAAGTGAGTATGTCCATGGTAGCTTGAACATCAACAATTCCCTGTGGTTCAAACCTAAATCCAATGACTAAAAAAATAATAAGGGTAATGGTTAACGATGGAATTGTTGTAATGGTCATATACTTGACATGTGTAAACAAATCGGTACCGGCCATTGCAGGGGCAAGGTTAGTAGTATCGCTCAGTGGCGACATTTTGTCACCAAAATAAGCCCCAGAAACTATTGCTCCAGCAATAATGGCATGATTAAAGCCAAGCGCATTCCCAATTCCAAGCAAAGCCACCCCCATGGTGGCTACTGTTGACCACGAACTACCTGTAGCAAGCGAAACCAAAGATGTAATTACAACCGTAGCAAAAAGAAATATTTTGGGGTGTAAAATTTTTAATCCATAGTAAATAAGCGTAGGTACCACACCACTAATCATCCATGTTCCGGCTAAAGCACCAATCAACATCAAAATTAAGATGGATGGCATGGCCGAGCCAATGGTCTTCACAATGATCTGACGGATATAGCGCCACTTATAGCCCAAGCCCACAGCAATTACCGAGCCAATAGTCGATGCAAGCAGCAGTGCTATTTGGTTGGCTCCCGATAGCGTTTCATCGCCAAAGTAAATTACATTTAGAGTTAAGAAAAGTATCAGAAATGCAATGGGAATAATGCCATGAATGAGTTTTGGTTGCCTTGTCATACAGGATAAAATTTTTCGAAAATAACAATTATACCGGAATTAACTCAATGATTTATGACCATTAACACATGATATCGTGTAAAGTGAAATCTAACAAGAAATAAAGCTTGAAAAAAATATCGAAAAGAAAAATTTGGCATATTTTTGGATAGTTGAAGAGTGAAGTTAAAATCAGGAAGGAGGTGGTTATGGCAAAAGGAAAGGAACTCGATATCAACCTGTTTGACATCAAATTCAAACAAATTCCGCCCAAAGCCGGCAGAGTGCTAATTGCCCAGCCATCCCTCAACGACCCATTCTTTAAGCGAACGGTAATTTACCTGGTTGAACATGATGCAAATGGCTGTATGGGTTTTATTGTAAACCGCAAGCTAAACATCAGCCTTAGCGATATTTTAGTCGATTTTCCGGATGTAGATGTGAACGTTTCGGTTGGTGGCCCAGTTAGCCCTGAATCCATTAACTTTCTTCACACCTTTGGCGATTTAATCCCTAATACTTACCCTTTGGGTAACGGTATTTTCATGAACGGCGATATCAATGCTCTTAAATCGCTTGCTATTGCGGGAAAGGTAAATGCTAAAAATCTTCGAATTTTTATTGGTTACTCCGGCTGGGGGCCAAAACAACTGGAAAATGAGATTAAGGAAAAATCGTGGGTTGTTGCTAATTTCCAACCCATTGATGTGATGAGGGGCGTTTACGATAATTGGTATTTTGCCGTTCAGCAATTGGGTGAAAAGTTTAAGGTTTGGACTATATATCCTGAAAACCCTTCGCTAAATTAATTCCTTAAAAGTTACCCTGTTGAGCTCAACGCTTAGATGCTTTGAAACGGTATTGAAGTAACGATTACCTCTTAGTCCTAACACCCAACGAATTCCACTTATGGCATTGGTAAGAAACAGCTCATCGCAAGTACTGAATACTTTGGTATTTAGTGCAACGTCGTCAAAAACCTTGTAACCTAAACTGCGAGCAACATTAATAACTACCTGGCGCATAACGCCTGGAATGCAACCTTCCGATAAACCCGGTGTAAAAATCTCACCTTTTTTAACAACAAAGACATTCGATGATATGCTCTCCGCTACTCGCCCGTACTCGTTAAGAATTATGCACTCATCCAGCGCATTTCTTTTCCTGTATAGCCCGGCTTTCACGTAAAGCAGGGCGTTACAACTCTTAACCGATGATAAAATATTGACTGGCTTGGCAATATCGTCATAAATGTCGAGCATTAAACCCTGCTGGTTATACTGGTAAAACTTAAAATCGAGCGGGGAACTTTCAACAATAACCGATGCGGAGTTGTTCTCGGGGGTATAGAGACCACCATCGTTCCTAAAAACCGAAACCCTAACACGTGTGCTACCAAAATGGCGGTTCTTGTTCAGCAATTTAGTGATTACCTCGCTAAGTTTCACCTGCGATAATGAGTAGGGTTTCTCAATCTCCAATAGCTGTAATCCTTTGGTTAATCTTTTATAGTGGAAATCCAAATAGAATGAATCAGTTCCGTAGCAGTGAATTGTTTCAAACAAACCATCGCCATACCGAAAAGCCCTATTTCCGATATTTAGCACAGGGTTATCGGACCGATGGTACTCACCATTAAACCAGATGTAACTATTTTGCATCATCATTACTCACAAAGATAGCTATCCTTTTAGGTATTCGATAGCCATTTCAAAAAGCCGAGGTTGAACCCTTTGATAGGTTAACTTGTCGGGCATATATGAAAAGGCTTTAACCTCTCCTATCTCGCTCTCGGGTAACGGACCAGTTTCTTTAATATCAGCATAAAACATCCGCCCATGGCTTGTGGCTCCATCGAGCTGAACGGTATAGTCAAATAGTGGCTTTATGTGATAATCTTTTGCGCCGGTTTCCTCAAATAGTTCTCTTCTGGCAGCCTCGTCGGGTGTTTCTCCAGGTTCAATGTGTCCACCGGGAAGTTCCCAGGTATTGCGGGCTTTATTGCGCACCCAAAGCCACTGACCATTAATATTGCTAAGAATGGCAACCAGCTGTAACTGGTTGGTATCGGTAAGGTTTGGATTGATTAAAATGTTAGCCTGAGCTTGCATATCTGCTAACCTAGTCCCAGTTGCCTGAGAAAGAAAAGGAAAAGCTTAGGATCGATAAGAATTGGGTAAATAAACCCAAAAACTGCGCCCACAAAGTGTGCATCGTGGTTAATGTTATCGCCTCCCTTACGGCTCATGTAGTTTGAGTATGCAAGGTAAGCAATGGCAAATACAATTCCAGGAATTGGCAGTATAGCCATGAGGTAAAGCTTTTCAAGCGGGCTAAAAAAGATACTGAAAAACACAATGGCCGAAACAGCCCCCGATGCTCCCACGCTCTGGTAGTAGGGATCGTTCTTGTGCTTTTTCAGTGTAGTTAACGATGAGATTATTGCTGCACCAAGGTAGAGTATGATAAAATGCAATTGAGGCAGAGCAATGCTACCAATGGTGTGCAATTGTTGAAATATAGATTCCACATACCTACCAAACGATAATAAAACTATCATGTTCACAAAAAGATGCAGGAAATTGGCATGAACAAATGCATGCGAAACCAAACGATACCACTCGTTTCGCTTGAACACAATGTAGGGGCTAAGCAGTAAACGCTGGAACAGAATGCTATTCCCAAAGGCTGCAAACGAGACTAATGCGGTTAATACTATTACGATGTAGGTCATTTCCCGTAAACAATAAGGTAGATAAGTTCACGCAGTAACTCGCCATGATCGGTTGAGTTGTTATTGACTCCTTTTGAGCGCATGTCGTATTCGCTAAGTAGGTGAATAATGCTAACGCATCGAGCAGCACTAAAGCGTTTGGCAGCACGCTCGTACTCAGCAACAAAAAACTCGTTTACACCCAACTCCTTGGCCACCGATGCTTTCGACTTATCGGCCAGAAAATGGTATTTCAGAATTTTGATAAAATACTGGTAAATAGCGGTTATGGTCAACACAAAAGGATTTGCGTTAGGATTACGGGCAAAATGGTCGGCAATGCGCATGGCCCGGGCAAAGTTCATCTCGCCAAGCGCCTTGGTTAGTTCAAAACGGTTAAAATCGCGGCTTACACCAATGTTCCGCTCAATGTCGGCAGCCTGAATCTGCTTACTATCGGCAGGCAGGATTATTGCCAGCTTATCAAGTTCATGAGCAAGACGACTTAAATCGTTCCCTACAAACTCGGTAAGCAGGTTTGCTGCCATGGGGTCGATTTTAATTCCCTTATCCTTAAGGTATCCAATAATCCAATCGGGTATTTGGTAATCGTAAAACTTTTTCGATTCAAAGTAAACCCCTTTTTGCTTTGCCAGCTTTACAACCCCCGAGAGCTTGTCGGACGACTTTTTGCCATCGCTGGCAGTTTTATGGCAGATAACCAGTATGGTTGAATTCAGCGGGGCTTTCAGGTAAATTTCCAGATCGGAAAGGTTACGGGCATTCTGGGCTTCCTTAACAATAACCACCTGGTAGTTCGACATCATAGGGAAACGGCGAGCTGAACCAATAATATCGGCAGCGGAAACATCGCGCCCATAAACCACGGTTTGGTTAAATGCCTTTTCGGAACTGCTGAGCACATTGTCCTCAATGTACTCAGCAATTTTATCGATAAAGTATGGCTCATCGCCAGTCAGAAAGTAGATGGGCTTGTATATTTTATTTTTTAGTTCCTGAAGGATATTTTGGAACGATTCAACTGTCTGACTCTGCTTGGCCATAACTTGAATTTAAAAACGCAAGTGTTTAACCGATTCGCTATTGTTAATCAATCGGGTAAGCGATTCTATACCAATTTTAATTTGGTCTTCCACAAAAAGCGAATTCACTTTTTGATCGCTTTCGGTAGTTTTAACCCCTTCGGAAATCATTGGCTGGTCAGTAACCAGCAGAAGTGCACCTGTGGGAATCTCGTTGTAGAAACCAACCGTAAAGATTGTTGCTGTTTCCATATCGATAGCCATAGCGCGTGTACGACGGAGGTATTCCTTAAAATTATCGTCGTACTCCCAAACCCTACGGTTTGTGGTAACAACAGTACCGGTCCAGTAATCGCGGTTGTGGTTACGAATGGTTGAGGAAACTACACGCTGTAGAGTAAATGCAGGTAATGCTGGAACTTCAGGAGGCATATAGTCGTTTGAGGTCCCCTCGTGGCGAATAGCTGCAATAGGGAGTATAAAATCGCCTACGTTGTTCTTCTTTTTAAGCCCACCACACTTCCCCAAGAAAAGTACTGCTTTCGGCTTAACCGCACTCAACAAATCCATTATTGTTGCTGCATTGGGGCTTCCCATGCCAAAGTCGATCATGGTTATTCCATTGGCAGTGGCACAAGGCATATTGGCATTGGGGTTTACTATGGGAACGTTGAAATAGTTTGCAAAAAATTCGAGGTATCCCCTAAAATTGGTCAAAAGGATATGAGTGCCAAAATCTTCAAGTTTTTGCCCGGTGTACCTGGGCAACCAGTTCTGAACAATTTCTTCTTTTGTCTTCATACCAACACTTTTAATATTTTCAACAAGTATATTTCGGCAAAGATACGGCTAATCGATCAATCTAAAAATAGTGTTTTTATACATACTCAACACGAGATTTGCTCAGTTTTAGATGATTTTTCTATGAATTTCTGCTTAAAATCAATCTATATCGACCATCTAAAACGTTAACGAAACCCTTAATGATTTAATAAATTTTTAATTTTGCTGCATGAATTCAAATAGTGGTAAATCATTTAGCTTCCCTAACTACCAGTTCCGCGTTAAACAGGAAAAGGGAAACCGCTATATTTTTGATATAATCCGAAAGAAATTCGTTACACTTACCCCGGAAGAATGGGTACGTCAGCATTTAATAAATTATCTGGTAAGCGATTTACATATACCAGTAGGTTTAATTGGAATTGAGGTAAGTTTTTCATTCAACAACGTAAACCACAGGGCCGATGTTGTAGTCTATAATAGAAAAGGCCAACCACTAATGCTTGCAGAGTGTAAGGCGCCTACCGTTGAGATTACTGATGATGTTGTTGACCAGATATGCAGATATAATTATGTTCTAAATGCTGAATACCTGATAATTACGAACGGAATAAGGCACTACGTTTTACAGTTTACCCACGATAGCAGATGGATAACACTAAATAATTTCAATGAAATTGCTAACAAAATATGAGCAAAGATATGACCGCCCTTGAAAAACATTTTGAGAAATTTCGCAAAAACATTGTAGGTATCGATGCTACCTACAAAACCATTTACGGTGAGCAAAAGCTAATTTATGCCGATTGGATAGCCAGCGGTAGGCTATACCAGCCCATTGAGGATAAAATGCTTAACCTTTTTGGCCCAATGGTAGCCAACACCCATACCGAAAGCAGCTTTACGGGTAAGTTTATGACTGAGGCTTACCATTATGCCTTGAAAGAGATCAAACGCCATGTAAATGCAGGGCCCGAAGATGTAATTGTTACGTCGGGCTTTGGCATGACCTCATCGGTAAATAAATTCCAAAGAATACTGGGCTTAAAGAACAAAAGTTTTGTCTTCCAAAACCCCAAGGAGAGGCCGGTAGTTTTTGTTACCCACATGGAGCATCACTCAAACCAAACCTCGTGGTACGAAACCATAGCTGAGGTTGTTGTGGTTGAACCCGATAGGGATCTTTTGGTATCGCCACAGAAACTGCGCGAAACCTTGGAAAGGTATAAGGATAGGCCTATGAAAATTGGTTCGTTCAGTGCTTGTAGCAATGTAACCGGAATAAAAACTCCTTACCACGAACTATCCAAGATAATGCACGAAGCAGGAGGCTTATGCTTTGTGGATTTTGCAGCATCGGCACCATACGTAAAGATTGATATGCACCCTGCCGATCCCATGGAGCGCTTGGATGCCATCTTTTTTTCACCCCATAAATTCTTGGGAGGGCCAGGTGCTTCAGGCGTCCTTATCTTTAACTCAAACCTCTACAAAAATCGTGTTCCTGACCAGCCCGGTGGCGGTACCGTTGACTGGACAAACCCTTGGGGAGAGTACAAGTATATCGATGACATTGAGCGGCGAGAGGATGGTGGTACACCCGGATTTCTTCAAGCAATCCGTAGTGCCTTAGCCATAAGGCTAAAAGAACAAATGGGCATTGAAAATATCGAAAAGCGCGAAGAGGAACTGGTGCACCTTGCCTTTGAAAGGTTGAAAAATATTAAAGGGCTTCACATTTTGGCTGATAATTGCTTAAATCGAATTGGTGCCATATCATTCTATATCGATAATTTGCACTACAACCTTATAGTTACCCTGCTTAGCGAGCGATATGGAATCCAAATGCGCGGTGGCTGTGTTTGTGCTGGTACATACGGGCATTTTTTGCTTAACGTTAGCAAGGAGCAATCGCACCGGATTACCGATTTAATTAATAAAGGCGATTTGTCGGAAAAACCGGGTTGGGTTCGCTGGTCATTACATCCAACCACTACCAACACCGAGGTTGAATACATAGCCAAAGCACTTGCCGAGATTGCCGAAAAAGGCAAGGAATGGCAAAACGATTATACGTACTGCAAGCATACTAACGAGTTTTGCAACAAGAACCCTGAGGCTGCTGCGCTTTGGAAAGATGTAGAGGAGCACTTCAAGCTGTAAGCCCTAAGTTTGAACAAAAAGGAATATAGGTTAATCTGAAAACACGCATTAACTTTTGGATAGGCGGGGTTTTGGATTTAGAAACTGAAGCAAAACCTCGTCCTCCCATCCATTTAGGGTTTTGAGCCAATCCTTTTTTACCCCAACCTTTTCAAAACCAAGGTTTTCGAACAAACGTAAGCTAACGGTATTGCTGGCCGAAACGTTAGCATACAGCTGGTTTAGCTGGAGTACCTCAAATGCATATCGGATTAGCACAGTTAATGCCTCGGTTGCGTAGCCCTTTCGCCGATCCTCGTTTCTGGCTATTAAAACGCCAACCCCTGCCCGCAAATGGTAAGGATCAAAGTCGAACAAATCGACCAAACCAACGGGGACATTCATAAGCGAGTTTTGGTCTTTAGCCTCAATTATCAACCTAAGTTGCTTAGATTCCCAAATATCAAGATGTGAGGTTTCGATATACTTCTTAAGCAGGTACTTAGAGAAAGGGGTTAGCGTGTTACTAACCTTCCAAATCTCCATGTTATTTTCCCAACTATAAAGTAAATCAACATCTTCAGGTTCGGGGGCGCGAAGCTTAACAATGCTGTTTTCTAAAACATTACCTTCCATTACCTTTTTTCCAGTTTAACCAGAATCGCATTGGGGAATCCCATTGAGTTTACCTTCTCCAGCATTTCGGTAGCCTTTGCTTTCTCGTTAAACGCACCAAAGTAGTAACGGTACAACCCATCGGTTCCAACCTCCTCGGTAACATATAAGCCACGGAAAAAGTCAGGGGTTAGGGGTATCTCGCTTGTGGCAACAAGTATGGTAAACACGCTCTGCTTAGTAATCAGATTTTTTTGCAAGGCAGCCACCAATCGTTGCAACTCATCTTCGTTAACCAGAACAGCCCTTGATGCCCCCAAATCAATAATGGTATTAAGGTGCTCAATGGCATCGGCCTTTGACTTGTAAACTCCCATGCACACTAAACGTCGCGACCCAATTACAAACTCACGCAGGTTGATGTTAAACTGTTTCTCAATCTTTTTGGTTAATTCAGGTGAAATTGCATCGTCGATAGGCGCAAGCATTATGGTATAGCTCTGGCTTTGGGGTTTAAGGTGTTCGGGTACATCAACAAACTCAATTTTAAGGTTTTTATTGGGGTTGAATACCCTAATGCTAGCCCTCCGATTTAATTTTCGACCATATGGATTGTCGGAACCGTCGGGGTTGGTGTTAGCAGCAAAGCTAACCAACGAGCCCATACCCCTTACCACAAATCGTTTTTCGTCTATTCCTTTGTTAACTAAATACTCAACAACGGCATTTGCCCGTCGGGCCGAGAGCATTAGGTTGTACATTGGCGAACCCTTGCTATCGGTATGTCCTATTACCTCAATATACAGCTCGGGGTAATCGGTCATCAACTTGTAAACCTTTTCAAGTTCAAACTGGGCATCGCGTTTTAACTGGTAGCTGTCGAAATCGAAAAGCACATAGTTGAATCTAATAACCTCACCTTTTGTAATAGGCTTAGCATCCAGATTAATATCTAAAAGATACTTTTCCTGGTTATAGGTTGAAGGAATGTTAAGCTGTAAAGGATTCATCACATAAAATTGGCTTGTAGCCTCAACGGAATATCTACCGGGTTTGATTGTTGTGCTGTAAGTGCCATCGCTTAGGGGTAATGCCATAGCAACCAAATTGTTTGCAGTATCCTTAACCAAAATGGCTATGCTATCGGATCGGATATCGGCATTATCGGAAAGGTTAACCTTGCCAAAGAGTTCAATCTTACGTGAAATACTGGGATATATATTTACCTTGTAAAGTTCATAAAAGGTAGATTGATTTGAAATGGCCATTGGCATTATTCCCGAAAGGGAATCGAGCGGGTAAAAGTAAAACTCATCGTCGGGGGTGTTAAACGGATAGCCAAGGTTTATGGGCATTGACCATGAATTGCCGTTAATTTTTCGGCTGTAAAAAATATCGAAGCCGCCCATGCTGTTATGCCCCTGCGAGGCAAAGTAAAGTGTATTCCCATCGGGACAAACAATGGGTGACTCCTCGTTATATGGAGTGTTGATTTGGGGGCCTAAGTTAACCGGATTGCTCCATTTGCCATCGGGCTGTAAATTGGATACATAAATGTCAGTACCGCCATAGCCTCCTTTTCGGTTCGAAACAAAATACATTTGTTTTCCGTCAACTGAAAGCGATGCAAAGGTTTCCCAATCCTTTGAGTTGATTGGTGCAGGCAGCTTTTTAATGGGTTGCCACTTTTCACCCACTAAGGTTGAGTAGTATAGGTTTCCCGATGTAATTTCATTTACAAAAAGAATCATGTAATCGCCGGTATAGTTCAATGCTGTTGTGTAAAGCTCGCCCTCAACCCTTAAATCAAGGGTGATATTTTTGGGTGAACTCCACTTACCGTCAACCCACCTGGAGTAGTAAACAGCGGTATAGAATTTTTCCTTAACGGTAAAAACCATAGTTTTTCTATCGCCCGATATTACCGGGTAGTTACAATTCTTATTTCTATCGGGGAATAAGTCGATATGTTCGGTTTTCATTACGATAGGCCTCGATATGAAATTGCGGGCCACCTCGCACGCTTTTATTTGCTGGTTAACAAAGTCGAGGTTGTAAACATCTTTTACATCAATATTATCCTTGAATTTCTGGAAAGCCAGTAATGCATCGTCGAACCTAAAGTTCACCATATATGCCTGGCCAAGGTAAAAATAGGTTTGTGTAGGGGCTCCAGTTTCGCGGTAATAACCCTCGCGATACTTAGGATTTACGTTTCTTGAGGCTTTTTCTAAAAATGGTATAGCGTTTTGCTTTAAGCCTGGAATGTTTAAGTAGCACATTCCTAACTTGTAAAGTACATTTGCATTGGTTGAATCATTCTGATACAAACTCTGGTAAAGCGGAAGGGCTTCCTTGTAATCCTGAAGGAAAAAGTAATACTCGGCATCGTTAAAGGTCTGTTTGAAGTTATCCTGAGCCTTTACATCTAAACCTGTAATGCTAAAAGTAAGTTGCAGTAAGATGAATGCCTTTATAATCCTTTGTTTAACCATACTTAGCAGACAATTGCATTAAACTTTTAAATCAACAAGTAAGCAAATTTAGCATATATTAACCAAATAAACTAATCTTCAAGTTAATAGTATAATAAAGTTATAAAAAAAGGCTGCCAAAAAACGGGCAGCCTTATATTTTAAGGGGAAAATAAATTACACCTCCCAGGTATCACCACTGTTTAATAAATCGTCAACCGATTTAATCTTTGCAGTCTTCATCACTTCCAGCACTTGATCGCGAACGTTATCGTCGTAGGTGGAATCCTTCACGTTACGAATTACTCCTAAGGCAACGGGGTAATCGGGGTATTCCATGTTAGCAAGCATCATGTGAATACCGGGGTTTGGGTTGTAAGCATCGTGTACCAGAATATCGTCCATGGTAAAACCACCCTGGCCAATGGTTACTACCTTTAGGCTCAGTCCACTAAGTACCAAACCTTTATCCCTATTCTTTCCGAATACCATCTTTTCGCCATGGCGAAGAACAATAACACGGTCGTCGCGATACTCCCTATCGGTAATGTAATCGTAGGCACCATCGTTAAAGATGACACAGTTCTGAAGTATTTCAACTACCGAAGTACCATCGTGTTTTGCGGCTTCAACCATGATCTCGGAAGTTAACTTAACGTCAATATCGAGTGACCGTGCAAAAAACTTACCTTGAGCGCCAATAACCAGTTCTCCCGGGCGGAAAGGATGCTCAACGGTTCCAAATGGCGAAGTTTTGGTGATTGCCCCAAGGGGTGAGGTTGGTGAGTACTGTCCTTTGGTTAAGCCGTAAATCTGGTTATTAAAAAGTAAAATGTTGATATCGATATTACGCCTTACGGCATGGATGAAATGGTTGCCTCCAATTGCAAGGGCATCGCCGTCGCCGGTTACCTGCCATACACTGAGGGTTGGGTTTGCTACCTTAACACCAGTAGCAATAGCCGATGCGCGACCGTGGATGCCATGAAACCCAAACGTGTTAACATAGTAAGGGAAACGGCTTGAGCAGCCAATACCCGAAACAAAAACGTATCGCTCAAGGTTATACTTTAGCTGCTTTGATACTTCCGGTAACGCTTTTTGAACAGCATTAAGAATGGCATGGTCGCCACAACCGGGACACCAGCGCACTTCCTGATCGCTTTTAAAATCTTGCGGGGTGTAATTCATATATAGTTCTTCCATGGCTATTTACCCTCCAAAATTTGATTAAACTTATCGACTAGTTCCACCACGGTGAATGGCAGACCCTGAACCTTGTTATACTGCGAGTAATTAAATTGGGGAAAGTTCATGCGCAGATGGTTTGCAAATTGCCCCATATTGAGCTCACAAACCAAAAGTCTCTTAAAGCGCTTGAAGATATCGCTTGTATTCTTGGGCAAAGGATTTATATAGTTGAAATGGCAAAGCGATACTTTTTTGCCGTTTGCACGCATTTCCTGAACAGCATCGTACAGATGACCGAATGTTCCGCCCCAGCCAATAACCAGAAGGTCGCCTTCTGCATCGCCTATTACTTGCTGTTCAGGAATGAACTCCTGAACACGCTGAACCTTTGCAGCACGGATATCGACCATTCGCTGGTGGTTAATGGGATCGTGCGATACAGTACCCTTCAAGAAATCCTTTTCCAGGCCCCCTACCCTATGGGCAATACCTTTTTTGCCAGGGAAAGCCCAACCACGCGCTAAGCGTTTCTCGTCACGAGCATAAGGCAAGTAACCCTCGGTTCCTTCAGGAACAATTGGCGGATTTATTGCAGGATAATCTTTCATGCTTGGAATACGCCAAGGTTCAGAGCCGTTGGCAATGTAACCATCGGTTAAGAGCACAACCGGGGTCATATGCTCCATGGCAATTTTTCCGGCCATAAAGGCGTAATCGAAACAGTTGCTGGGTGTGCTGGCAGCAATAACAACCACAGGGGCTTCGCCATTTCGTCCCCAAAGAACTTGCATAAGGTCGGACTGTTCGGTTTTGGTTGGCAAACCGGTTGAAGGGCCGCCTCGCTGAACATCAACAATAACCAAGGGTAGCTCGGTCATAACGGCAAGCCCCATTGCTTCAGATTTTAGCGACAAGCCGGGTCCTGAAGTAGTGGTAACCGCAAAGTTACCGGCGTAGGATGCACCAATTGCTGTACAAATACCAGCAATCTCATCCTCAGCTTGAAGGGTTTTAACACCTAAATCCTTGCGTTTAGCAAGTTCAATGAGGATTTCGGTAGCAGGGGTAATGGGATAGGAACCGCAAAACAAAGGCAGTCCTGCCTTTTCGGCGGCTGCTATGAGCCCCCAAGCCGTAGCGGTATTACCATTGATGTTGCGGTATTTGCCTTTAGGTAAGGTTGATGCCTGCTTTACCTTATAGGTGCTGGCTATAGCCTGAATATTTGCGGCATAGTTATATCCATCGCGCAAGACTTTCTTGTTCGCTTCAATTACTTCGGGTTTCTTGGCAAATTTCTTTTCAAAAAACTTCTCAGTAAAATTTAATGGCCTATCGAATATGTAGTAAACCATACCCAAGGCAAACATATTCTTGCTTCGGATAATGCTTTTGTTATCCAAACCACTATCCTTGAGGCTTTCCTTGGTAAGGTTTGTAATGGGTGCAAAAATCACCTTGTAGTCCTGCAAGTTTAACTCGGTTACTGCATCAAAGGTTTTGTAACCTGCCCGCTGGTAACCCTTTTCGTTAAACTGGTCGGCATCAACAATTATCATGCCCCCACGCTTAACCCACTTGGCATTGGCTTTAAGAGCTGCTGGGTTCATTGCAACAAGCACATCGCAATAGTCGCCGGGGGTGTTAACCTTTCGGCTACCAAAGTGCACCTGAAATCCAGAAACACCGCCAATTGTGCCCTGCGGGGCACGAATTTCCGATGGGTAATCGGGGAAAGTACTTACATCGTTACCAAAAAGCGCCGATGCATCGGCAAACAGGGTTCCGGTAAGCTGCATACCATCGCCGGAATCACCCGAAAATCGAACAACAACCTCGTCCAGCTCTTGGACACTTTTCTGTTTATCCATAAAGATGCTGTTTTGTTTTATAAAACATTCTAAAAGCTGTCTCTTATACAC
>LUYY01000330.1 GCA_001603415.1 Bacteroidales bacterium Bact_07
TACATTGAGCCTGGAATCCAATGCTGAGTGTATCCATCGAGATCGTGAGACAAATAGTGATAAAATAAAGGGAGGAGTCTCACATCCGCAGATTGTAGTATTCAAATATCAGGTCTATTTGGATTCTGTATTGTGTTCATTTTTCATCACATCCGTTACGCATGCATACATCATTTTCAGATTTTCGACACAGCCAAATCATACAGGCTCCGACCGCGAGACCGAAAACGACCCAGATTATGCTAAGGCTCAACATAAACATCGGGGATATATACCAGGGATAAGCAGGAGGCAGTCCGGGGACAACAACATCGTATGCATCTCCTGATATGCCGCTAAACGTAGAATAGATCAGATAGAAGATGCCGAATAACGCAAACCCTTTCGAGACTCCCGACAGGATCTTCTGCGGTTTTCGTGCTTCGCAAAATTTCGGGACAACAAGAGAGAAGAGAGGGGCAAGGATCAGGACGAAATAGAGAGGTGTGACCCACATCGGTGTTCGCAGGAAAATCGTCAGCATTGCCGGAGAAGTGAAGGCTCCGCCAATGACATTCATGATCCCCATTCCTGTATTGATGACAAGCAAAAGAACAAGGGCAATTATAAGGACCGTGAACCCTGTCGTTTTCTCCTTACCGACAATTTTCTTATAGGTAATCGCCCCGACGAGGGCTACAATCGGCAGAAGAAACATCAGACTCGCAAACAGACCGTCGGTGATGGGATTTGACAGTGACGTTAACAGTGGTATGATCCATGATAAATATGCCGATAAAATGCATACTGGCAATAGATAGATGAGTGCCATGCAGATGACACTTCGTTGGGTATTTTTGGTTTGTTCAGTCATGATCAGGCAAGGCGTATGAAATATAAGTGTGATTGTGGAGATGGTTTCTATGATCTACAATTACACCTTCTCCCTCATCTCTTATCAATACATTGAGCATAGAATCCAATGCAGAGTGTATCCGTCGAAATCGTGAGACAAATAGTGATAAAATAGAGGAGAGGGAGAAATTTGTCAGAAAGTAATTTTCGATTCGTTCTTTCATATCTCAGAATTTTTTATTTTCTGACCCAGCTTCTCCCATCTCAATTCCATTATCTTCAGATTTCATGTACACCCGGATCCTAAAAAATCCTACTGCGAGACCAAACATAATCTAGATAACGGTGAATATCGACATCATATATCAATACTTATGATAACCTAGGTTCGGTAAGTGAAACTCAGAAATGATTATGAATTCACCATTAAGAGTCTATAATATTCACCATTCCAATACAAAACTTTATTATCGGCATATTGGGATTTAATTTCATCATACATCTTTCCAGTACCTATCGGCACCGAGTCCATACCTGCCCGACTGATAAAGGTCATTTTCTCAAGAGCTTCGGATTTATTGATGCTGTAATTTATGTTGAGGAAGAGTTCCTTTAATGGCGGATATTTTTTGAAGTCTTCTTCAGTTATGGTAATTACTTCACCACTCCAGTTTTTCCATGAAAATGTGCTGCCGGGAGGATCATTTGGATATGAGGAATACCCTAAATTTATCTGATGTCCGCCAAATGCATCCGTATAAAATGCATCAATCTCTCCAACTATAGATGAGATTAGTATCGGCGATAGAAGGACCGCCGACACAAAAAATATGATGCATATAATCACAATACCGAGGTTCGGTCTTTTTTTGCTCTCTGTAGTTTTATCTGCCATTGGTCTCAGTCCTGAACGTTCTTTATAATATGAGAAAATTTAAGGTAATTCTAACTTGCATTGGGTGTAAGTTTGTTCAAACAAGGGCTGTCGATGACAGTCACCCGCTATCGTTTGCGTATGGTTGAAAAATATCCGTAGATTGCGGTACTTTTCATGAAAGCAAGCAGTATCAGGAGACCGAAACATACACCACAGATATAGGCAACTGCCGTAAATCCGATCTTTGCAGAAGGCACATACACGACGATCAGCCATGTAAAGAGAAGTATTATTCCTGTAAGGATCCCGGTGAGCACCCATTTTACTCTCCCGGCATTTTTATCCGAAACCGGCTGTACAACAACGCGGGCCTGTTTTGGAGGAGGATACTTTTTATCCAGCCATTGCGTTACAACAGCAACAATACCTCCAATAATGAGGCCCGCAAAATACATCGGGAGAACCACCGACATACTGACCCCATTATGCATATCATACGTTCTGAGCAGAATCGTTGGAATACTTGAGAATAATACGAGTAGTATTAAACACGAGATGACTCTTATGCGGTAATTGGTCATGGTGATCATGGTGAATTGCCTCTCAGGAGTGATCTACACCCCAATCGGAGTATCAATTGTACCTATTCTTACA
>LUYY01000067.1 GCA_001603415.1 Bacteroidales bacterium Bact_07
CAGATACTATAGAAGAACGCGATGGTATTCATTCATATCATATCGGCGGTAAAGTCATCCATTTACTCGCAGAAGGCCGTCTTGTGAATCTGGCAGTTCCAAAAGGGATGGGTCATCCAATAGAAGTTATGGATCTCTCCTTTGCATTACAAGCACTCAGCACCGAATACCTTGCCCTGCATCATGCTGAATTAAAGCCTGATGTTCATCAGGTCCCTGATGAGATTGACAGGATGGTTGCATCATACAAACTTGCATCCTTGAATCTTTCCATTGACAAACTGACAAAAGATCAAGAAGAATATATGGGAAGCTGGGATCACGGGACCTGAAGAATAAAATTAGTGTGCAAGTCTTCCTTTTATGGAAGCTGCAATTTTTGTATCCAGATTTGCGGCTTTCTGAAAGCACATAAAAGCTTCTTTTTTCAGCCCGGCATCTTCAAGGATTACTCCTTTATTCAGGAGAGCACCGACATGTTTTGGATTTAACTTCAGAGTCTTATCATAGCATTGCAGAGCTTCTTTATGCCTGACGAGGTCTGTATATATCAGACCCATGTGATACCATGCTGATGCAAATGAGGGATCAACACTGGTGGCTTGTGAAAATGCCTGTAATGCTTCAAAATATTGTTCGAGCTGACGGTGTATCAGACCTTTGTTGAAATATGCTTTTGCATGGAATTTATCAAGTTCTATCACTTTATCATATGAATGAAGGGCTTCTTCGTAATTTTTCGCTTTATGGAGGATTAGTCCGCGGTTGAACCATGCTTCAATATTATGCGGATTTCCGGCGATTGCGTGTTCATAATATTCCAGAGCATCGCTATGACGTTTCAGTTTATGCAGGCACAATGCCCTGTTTTTCATCGCATCTAGGTGTTTTGGATTAATCTTTAAGGCATTATCATAGCATTGTAAAGCCTCATTGAATTTGCCAAGTTTATAAAAACACAATCCTCGCAGACTCCAGGTGTCAGGATTCCATTTATCAAGAAGAAGACTCTTCTTCGTTGCATCTAGAGCTTCTTCAACTTTTTTCATCTTTAATAGAAGATCAGCTCGTGCAAGCCATACGCTGACTTCACGAGGCTGAATCTCTAAAAGTTTGCCTGAACTTTGAAATGCTTCCTGAATCCGTTCCATTCTGATAAGGCTACGAATTTTGTATAGCCATGCAGATAAATTTCTTTTATCAAGTTCCAGTACTTTATCGAAAGCATTTAGTGCTTCATAAAATTGCTTATCTTCAAAGAGGCAGATTCCCCTGTTCAGTCGAAGATTCAGATCTCTCGGACTGAGATGGATTGCGTTATCAAAGGCATCCCCTGCTTCTTTGTAACGCTTCAGGTTTTTTAAACAGTACCCTTTATAAATGATTGCTCGCAGTTGTTTTCTATCTTCCTTTATAACCCGATCAAAGCATTCAAGCGCCTTATCATCCTGATGAAGATGAAAGAGACTGTATCCCTTAAAAAGCCAGGCTCTGATTTGAAAAGGATCCTTAGCTAGTACCTTATCAAAACAGGTGATTGCTTCTTCGTATTCCTTCCGGTTGTGATGAATGAATCCTTTATAAAGCCAAGATAAAGTCAGTTCTGGCTGAATGGTCAGAGATTTTTCGATAAAGGGATATGCTTTTTCAAATTCCCCGGCCTGGACCAGATTTACTGCAGTAACATAACAGACATTTCCGAGATCCTCCTGGGATAAAAATCTCTCAGCACTCTCCTTTTTCTCTGTGACTTCCTCTGGGATCTCTTCAGAAATTTCAATCGCTTCAATTTGTTCATCAGATATAGAAG
>LUYY01000331.1 GCA_001603415.1 Bacteroidales bacterium Bact_07
ATATGGCGAAAGAAGTATCCGAATGGAACCCTGAAGTTTCTTTAGACGAGGGGATCAAAAAAACAATAGAGTGGATCAAAGCTAACTTAAGCACATATAAAACATCCATATACAATGTGTGAGGGACAAAATAATGAAAATAGAACTGGACTCTCCAAACCTGGGTGAACTGGAAAAAAAATATCTATGCGAGTGCGTTGATTCTTCCTTTGTTTCAACGATAGGTCCTTTTGTTACAAAGTTTGAAGAAGAATTTGCACGATATTTGGAAGTTCCCCGGGCTGTCTCTGTTCAGAGCGGCACTTCAGCTTTGCATATTGCTTTAATAGAACTGGGTATCACCACAGGAGATGAAGTTATCCTTCCTGCTTTAACATTTGTAGCTTCCGCAAATCCCATCAGGTATGTTGGTTCAACTCCTGTTTTTGTAGACGTTGACCCTGTAACATGGAACATTTCACCTGAAAAAATAGAAAAAGCTATAACGAAAAAGACAAAAGCAATAATGCCTGTTCATCTTTACGGCAACCCATGCGACATGGATTCCATTATGAACATAGCAAAAAAACATGACATCTTCGTAATCGAAGATGCTACTGAAAGCCTGGGAGCAACATATACGGGAAGGTACACAGGAACGATTGGGGATATCGGCTGTTACAGCTTTAATGGAAATAAAGTTATTACTACCGGCGGCGGAGGCATGGTCGTTGCAAAAGATGCACAAAGGGCTGAACACATAAAGTTTCTTGTCAACCAGGCAAGAGATGTTTCGAGGGGGTTTTATCATACAGAAGTGGGCTATAACATGCGCATGACCAACCTCGAAGCTTCACTGGGACTGGCACAGATGGAAAGACTGGATACCTTTATTGAAAAAAAGAAAAGCTTTAACAATATATATAGGGAAATTCTTGCTGATATACCATTTATAAAATTTCAGGAGGAAGGTGCTCAGGGGAAAAGTGCCTGGTGGCTTTCCTCTGTTACGATAGAACATCCGCATAAGGATATTCCAACAATACAGGAAGAGTTGAAAATTAAGGGTATCCCGTCAAGAAGGCTGTTTGTTCCTATCAATAAATTCCCCCCATACAAAAATTACACACCTCACGAATTTCCAACCTGTGAATACCTGTATGAATATGGAATGAATCTGCCTAGTTCCACTGTAAATAATGAGGATGATATCATATTCGTTGCTGAAGCTTTGAAGGATATATGTTGCAATGTATAGTAATAAGAAAATACTAGCAGTAATACCGGCCAGAGGTGGATCTAAAAGACTTCCGGGTAAGAATATTATGATCTTGGGCAATAAACCTCTGATTGCATGGACAATAGAAGCTGCTAAAAATTCGAAACTTCTTGACAGGGTCATCCTGTCTTCTGATGATCAGGAAATAATTACTGTCGCGAAACAATATGGCTGTGAGGTTCCTTTTGTACGTCCCTCTCAACTTGCTTCAGACAAGGCTTCAAGTGAAGATATGTTGCAACATGCTATTACCGCCATTGACCAAGAATACGATTACGTTGTTCTTCTTCAGCCAACATCTCCATTTAGAACAACTGATGATATAGACACTGCTATACGTATGTGCATTGATAATCAGGCACCCTCTGTAGAATCAGTGATAAAAATATCAGAAAATCCAGAATGGATGTTTTGCTTAAATAAAGGCGGGAAAATGACAAAGGCGTGTAAAGGAGTCATTTATTCAGAGAAATATATACTAAACGGTGCTGTTTATGTTATTGAGACAGAACTTTTCATGAAGAATAAAAAAATAAGATACCCTGATTCACTCGCTTATATTATGCCAAAAGAGAGGTCTGTAGATATCGATACCAAGGACGACTTCGAATATGCGGAGTTCCTCCAGTTAAGGAGATAACAAATGACCTTTAAAGTAGCTGTTG
>LUYY01000068.1 GCA_001603415.1 Bacteroidales bacterium Bact_07
GTAATAAGGGAGTTATTCGGGAAATGGTTAGCCGGGGTACCATTTCATCATTCATACTGTGGGGCCCGCCGGGTGTTGGCAAAACTACCCTGGCAAGGGTGATTGCAAATGAATTAAACCGACCTTTTTACACCTTAAGTGCAATAAGTTCAGGGGTTAAAGACGTTAGAGATGTAATAGAAAAGGCAAAGAACCAAAAGTTTTTCAATACGCCCTCGCCCATCCTATTTATTGACGAAATACACCGATTTAGTAAATCGCAGCAGGATTCACTGCTTGGTGCAGTTGAACAAGGAGTGTTTACTCTCATAGGTGCTACAACAGAAAATCCATCGTTTGAGGTGATTACGCCATTGCTATCGCGGTGTCAGGTTTACATTCTTAAGCCCTTATCAAATGAGGAACTGGAACTTCTTTTCACCAGGGCAACCACCACCGATGCTGAACTCAAAAAGTACCGGTATGAACTTAAGGAGAAGGAAGCGCTATTTAGATTCGCGGGAGGCGACGCCCGAAAACTCTATAATATAATTGAACTTATTACATCAACCCGAAACAATAATAACGAAGTTGTAATTACAAATCAAGCAGTAATTGATGTATTACAACAGAATTTGGCTGTTTACGATAAAAATGGCGAGCAACATTACGATATTATATCGGCATTCATCAAATCGGTTAGAGGAAGCGACCCCAATGCGGCGGTTTACTGGTTGGCAAGGATGATTGAGGGAGGCGAAGACCCCGAGTTTATTGCACGTCGTTTGGTGATTTTGGCTGCTGAGGATATAGGCTTGGCTAATCCCAATGCACTGCTCATGGCTACCAGTTGCTTTCAGGCTGTTCAAATGATTGGCATGCCCGAATCGCGAATCATTCTCTCGGAGGCAACCATTTACCTGGCAACAAGTCCTAAAAGCAATTCAGCCTATGAAGCCATTGGTAAAGCGCAAGGAATTGTCAAGGAAACTGGTGATTTGCCTGTACCTCTTCATTTAAGGAATGCCCCAACCAAATTAATGAAGGATATTGGTTATGGAGTGGACTACAAGTATGCTCACAGCTATCAGGGAAACTTTGTTGAACAGGAATTTTTACCTGAAAAACTGTCAGGGACAAATATTTATAAACCACAGAACAATACTCGAGAGCAAGAAATTGCAACAAGGTTAAAGGCTCTGTGGAAAAACAAGTATAACAAGTAAATAATTAATAGTACATGAGCACAATCGAAAAGATTAAAGGGATTAAACATTTGGAAACGGGAAACTTTTTCCTAATGGCTGGTCCATGTGTTGTTGAGAGCCGTGAAAATGTAATGCGGATAGCTGAAACCGTGGCAAGCATTACCGAAAAGTTAAAGATACCTTATATTTTCAAGGCCTCGTACCGGAAAGCAAACCGTTCAAAAATTGATTCGTTTGCAGGAATTGGCGATGAAAAAGCCTTAAAGATTTTGGGCGAGGTTCGGGAACGATTTGGATTACCCATAGTAACCGATATTCATAGCGCCCCAGAAGCTGCTATGGCCGCTGAGTATGTTGACGTACTTCAAATACCTGCATTCCTTTGTCGGCAAACCGACCTACTTATAGCTGCAGCACAAACCGGTAAGTTTGTAAATATTAAAAAGGGGCAATTTGTATCGCCCGACTCCATGAAGTTTGCTGCGCAAAAGGTTGTTGATTCGGGCAACACCAATGTTATTCTGACCGACAGAGGAACAATGTTTGGATATCATGATTTGATAGTAGATTTCAGGGCTATACCCACCATGCGGGCTTTTGGATACCCTGTAGTGGTTGATGTTACCCACTCGCTCCAGCAACCAAACCAAACCTCAGGTGTAACCGGTGGCCGACCCGATATGATTGAAACCATTGCCCGTGCTGCCATTGCTACGGGAGCCGATGGTTTGTTTATGGAAACGCATTTTAATCCAGCCGAAGCACTGTCGGACGGTGCTAATATGCTAGATTTAAGGTATCTGGAGGGGCTACTTGAACGCCTAGTTAAAATCAGACAGGTTGTTAGGAACTTTTAACGTAAACGTTAAGTAAATCGTCGATCTTTTTCTTTAGGAGGTGGGCATTAATAGGCTTTGAAATATAGTCGTTACAGCCCACCTCAAAACATTTTAAATTATCGTGAGGTAATGCGTAAGCGGTTTGAGCAATAATTGGTAGGTCGGGAAATTTTTCTCGGATCCTCAGGGTGGCCTCATACCCATCAACTACCGGCATTTGAATGTCCATTAGGACAATATCAACTGGGGTACCATTGAGTACCATGGATACTGCTTCCTCGCCATTTCTTGCCCATAAAATCCTTGCCTTTGTATCGGATAGAATTGTGGCGAGGTATTTGTAGTTTGTCTCAATATCTTCGGCAATTAGTATGGTTTTCCCTTTCCAGTTATACTCAGTAGCTTTTGTTTTAAAAATTACCGAACCATCGCTTACGCTTTTTGATTCATGGTATGGGAGTGTAAAGCGGAAGGTAGTCCCCTGCCCAATTTCCGATTCGAACCAAATCTCACCACCAAGTAACTCAATGATATGCTTGGATATGTATAGTCCTATACCTGTTCCGCCATATTTTCGGGTAGTTCCCTCCTGAACCTGCCGAAATCTATCAAAAATGATATCCTGCTTATCCTTAGGAATCCCTATACCAGTATCCCTAACAAAAAATTCGATGTTACTTTTATCCTCATTGATAAGATATCCAAACTCTACGCTACCTTTTTCGGTAAACTTCAAAGCATTGCCAATTAGATTAACCAGAACCTGGCGTAAACGTTGGGCATCGGTATAGAGGATGTTCGATTCGTCGTCGTTAAGGTTTAGTAAACGGATATTGATATGCTCCTTTTCCTGCTTGAACTTAATCTCGTTGAAAAATGTGTATACCTCAAACAATAGGTTATCGAGATTGCAATCGGCAGGATTAACAGTCAACTGACCTGCGTCAATCTTAGATAAATCGATAATATCATCTATGAGATTAACCAGCATCATGCCGTTATGGTAAATAATATCGATATACCTATCGCGTTTTTCCTGCGATTCTTCATTTTTCAGCAATTGCGCAAAGCCCAATATGCCATTCATTGGGGTACGAATCTCATGGCTCATGTTGGCCAGGAAGTTCGATTTGAGAATATCGGCCTCCTCAGCTCTTATCTTGGCATTTTGCACAGCGGCTTCGAGTCGTTGGAGCTCCAAATGTGCCTTGGCAAGTACTTCGGCCTGTTCGTCATTCTCAATCTGCAACTCCTTGCAGTAAACTTTAAGATTCTGTATTTCAGCCCTTAGTTCCTCAATGATGAGATTATCGGTAGTTGCATTCTTTTGCTGAAATGCCTTTTTAATGTTATTTCGCGTAATAAAATAGGTAATGGTAGAGGCTACCATTGCCACAAAAACAATTGCTACAACTCCCAGTAAAACAGGCATAATTATTAACATCTTGAATTCAAATATTCAACTTTTAGATAAAATATCCAATAAGGGTTTGAACAAATGAGTTAAGAATTCCTTGAAGTGTATTTTTCTTGAAATAAACGGCAATTATTAAATGACAAAAGGTTTCTTTAGATTGTTTCTAAAGAAACCTTTTCATGAATATCGTTGAATGTTAGA
>LUYY01000069.1 GCA_001603415.1 Bacteroidales bacterium Bact_07
AGTTTATTTTATGATTGTTACGAAAAACAGATTTTTATTGTTCTATTAAACACCGTTGGCAATTCCAAATAAAACGGGAAGTAAAGCAATTCATTGTCTTATTCGGCAAAACCAAAATATCGTCACACCCCATTTATCATAATAGCACCGCCAAACCTGCCCCTATCGCCGCAACGAGCGGAAAAAAGCATGTGATTATTACAAATGGTGCATAGGCCTGCAAACTCGATGTTCTGATTACTTACTCCCGCTTCCATCAAAACGTATGCGTTGGCTCGCCAAAGGTCAAAAACAGGTTTCTCGCGGTTTGGATAGGAAATAAGCAGCTTGTATTCCTTGGGGAACTCACGGTTAACCAGCGAAATTACCTCGTGGCCTACCTCATAGCAGCAAGGGCCTGCCGAAGGCCCAATAGCAACTAACAGGTCGGCGGGCTTTGTTCCATACTCGCTGCTCATTGCTTTTACAACATTTTCAGCAATGCGCTTTACGGTTCCCTTCCATCCGGCATGTGCGGCACCAATTGCTCTATTCACCGGGTCGTAGAAAAGGATTGGAACACAGTCGGCTGCCTGTGCCACCAGGCAAATGTTGGGGTGGTTTGTTATCCAAGCATCGGAATGCTGAAGGGCATCGGATTTGTTAAACGCTCCTTTTCCTCTCAGGCTGGGAGTAATTACTTCAACCCTATTGCCATGCACTTGCTCGGCAAACACAAAATCATCAGGTTTAAAGCCAAATTTACTGGCAAGCCTTTCTCTGTTTTTAAGAACTTCGGCATCGGGCAGTAACCCATTTAAACCAATGGTAAAGTTCTCATCATCGTCAAAGCCAATCCGAGTTGAAACAAAATGGGTAATGGCCGATTGGTGCTGCGATAAATTGTCGAACTTGAGATACAGGATATCGTTGTAAACTACTGGCATGAAATATTTGAGCAATGTTTTAATACCCAAAAGTAATCAAAAAACATCAAGGCATAAAAACTAAAATCCGACGAACTGTCGGATTTTAGTTCTTAACCGTTAGGTTATGGGTATGAGCTGTAGAGTGCTAGTAAAGGATTGCATTCCCGTATTTCATGTCAATGGTAACCTTAGCCTTAGGGTTAGCTGATTCGCCTACAACGCCCGATAGTTCAACCGAAGTATTCCCCTCAATTCGGTTAAGCCTGCTGGGCACGTTACCAATTTCTATTTTACCATACGATACATTGGCATTCAGCGCATACGGCGTTCCCGAAGGAATGGAAGCCTTTAAGCCCGTATAGGCAGCCTCAAAACCAATACTTTCAAAAGTTGGGCTTACCGATGCAATTTTAACATCGCCATACTTGGCTACGAAGTTAAACTTTTTATTGAGTTTGTCGATGTTGAACACCGTATATCCCGATTCGCCTACCAGGTTGTTAATCTGTCCAATTTCATACTTATCATATTTGGAATCGAGCACCAATGAGCTAACACTGGCAAAACTCAGCTTTGAGTATCGCGATAGCACCACACCGGCAACTAACTTCTGCATGTCGAGCTTACCATACTTCAGCTCGGTTTTAACCCAGTTAGCCTCTACAATTGATGCATTTCCGTAACTAACGTTAATGGTATTCAAGGGCTCAACATCACCACGAGTCAACTTATCAATCTTTATATTGCCATACTTCAGTTCCACTGCCAAATGGCTATTGAGCTCGTTAATATAGATATCGCCAAACTTATTTTCAATTTGAACATCAACATTCTTGGGCATTTTAATAGTATAGTCAATGGATAGTTCATCGTTCGACATCTGGAATGCCTTGCGATTTGCCCTTGAAAACTCCTCGTTGAACGTTGTGATAGCTTTTACAATATCGCCATCCTGACTGAATTCCACATTAATGGCATCGAGCAAGGCCTTAGCCCTTTCGGCATTTGAATTGTCAACTTTCACCTGCACGTATATCGATATTGCACTTTTATCCCAGTTCTGGATGTTTACTTGGCCAAACTTATTCTCTACCATCAACTTTGTGTTGTCAGTAACCTGAAAATCCCTGCTATACTCTTTGGTCTGTGGGGCTACTTTTGCCATCACGCTGGTGGCCGAAAGTAGCAACAGAACAACGGGAAGAACTCTAAAACTTTTCATATTGGTTCAATTTAATGGTTTCTACTTTGCCTCATGGGCTTGTTTTAACGCTTGCTCAAGGCGCTCCATAGTTTCGAGTCTAATCTGGTAACTCTGAATGATTGCTCCCACCGCCACATCGCTCCTTGGATTTGCTGAAATCTCTGATTTTATTAGGGGTTTATCGGCAATTGTTTCACCAAAAAGTTGCTCGGGCGACGGTAACTTTTGCTCATCCACATGGGCAATTTTTTCAATCGAGCGGTATTTCCTTAGTAACTGGCTCCGGTAGTATGCCTCAACCTCGTAAAGTTGCTTTGACTCACTGCTGGTAAAGTAGTTAGTGATATCGGCCCCAAAATGGCTGTTATAGTAAAGGCTAATAGCCCCTGTTATTGTAACAATAATAGCAACAGTAGCCGCAGCCATTAGGTAAGTACGAATGGTGAGTGAGCGATGCTTCCGCTTTAACCTTAGCATGAAGCGCTCCTCATGCCCCAGTAACATGTCATGAGTTTCAAACCCATCTCTGTTTTCCCTGATAAACCCTTCGATATCTGACATAGCAAACCTACTTTTTATGGTTAAGCAACTCTATCAGCCTCTGTTTAGCCCTAACAAACTGTGAACGTACAGTTGATTGGGCAATGCCAAGCATTTCAGCTATCTCCTCGTACTCATAGCCATCGACAAGGTGAAGTGTTAGAACTAACCGGTAGCCATCGGGCAACTTTTGCATGGCTACTTTTACCTCTTCAACCGATTCGGGGCTATAGTCATCATTGCTTGCCTGAGCCGATACCCCGGGAGTATCGTCAATGGAAACGGTGAGTAGCCTTTTGCGTTTTAAATGGTCGATACAGGTATTAACCACAATACGCTTTAGCCAGGCCCCAAATGTTACCTCGTTTCGGAAGGTATCAAGTTTGTCGAATGCTTTAAAGAACGCTTCCTGCATGGCATCTTCGGCTTCCATTTTATCGGTAATTATCCTGCAGCTTACACTGAACATGGCACTGGCATACAGCCTGTAAAGTTCAAACTGAGCTTTACTATCGCCACGTCGACATCGTTCAACCAGCTGCCCGGAAATATCCATAAACCCGATAAAACCAAATTCTACTATATAGACTGCAAGTTAATGCCTTTTGCTGCATTGCGGAATAAAAAAAGTTGAAAAAACAAAAAAAGCCCCGGTAACGGGGCTTTATATCATCGGATACATATATGTTAGGCAAGGAAGCTGAGCAGGATACCAGCAGCAACTGCGCTACCAATAACCCCGGCAACATTGGGACCCATGGCATGCATAAGCAGGTGGTTGGTTTTATCATACTCCAAACCAACTATCTGCGATACGCGGGCGCTATCGGGAACAGCCGATACTCCGGCATTACCAATTAATGGGTTAATTTTATTTCCCTCCTTGAGGAATAGGTTTAAAAACTTAACAAACATCACACCACCAAAGGTTGCCACCACAAACGATGCTGCTCCCAGAGCAAAAATACCAACCGATTTTGGTGTAAGGAAAGTAGTAGCCTGGGTTGATGCGCCAACCGTTAAACCAATCAGAATAGTTACAATATCAATCATTGGGCCCTTGGCTGTATCGGCTAATCGTTTTGTAACTGTGCTTTCTTTTAGAAGATTCCCAAAGAATAGCATACCTAACAGGGGTAAGCCCGATGGAACAATGAAAGTGGTAAGCAATAAGCCTATAATGGGAAACATGATTTTTTCCAGCTTAGTAACCTGACGGGGTGGCTTCATCCGAATTAACCGTTCTTTTTTGGTAGTAAGCAGTTTCATAACGGGTGGTTGTATAACGGGCACTAATGCCATGTAGGAGTAAGCCGAAATGGCAATAGCACCCATGAGTTCAGGGGCTAATTTAGATGAAAGGAAGATAGCGGTAGGGCCATCGGCGCCACCAATAATTCCAATAGCACCAGCTTCCTGAGGCGAAAACCCCAATAAAAGGGCTAAAATGTATGCACCAAATATCCCAAGCTGAGCTGCAGCTCCAATAAGCATGAGTTTAGGGTTGGAAATCAAGGCGCTAAAATCAGTCATTGCGCCTATACCCAAGAATATTAGTGGCGGGTAAATACCCTTAAGCACTCCAAAGTAAAGGTAGTTTAGCACACTACCACTCTCGTAAACACCTATCTGATAGCCTGGTGTAAAAGGGATATTTCCAACTATAATTCCAAACCCAATTGGCACCAGAAGCATGGGTTCAAACTCCTTGGCAATGGCCAAGTAAATAAATAGTAAGCCCACTACTATCATAATACCATGGCCAATAGTAAAATTGGCGAACCCTGTAAACGATAGAAACTGGGTCAGGTTTTCCAATAGGAACGAGAAAAAACTTCCGCTTTGCTCCATGGCTATCCAATTATTACAAGAGTATCACCTTCAAGAACCGAATCACCCTTACGAACCTTTACCTCAACCACTTTGCCTTCCTTATCGGAATCGATGTTGTTTTCCATTTTCATGGCTTCAAGCACCAACAAGCGCTGCCCCACTTTTACATGGTCACCAGGTTTAACAAGCACATCGAGAATAACGCCAGGCAATGGTGATTTAACCGCCCCTGAGGTTGCGGAGCCTGGGCTAACAGTTTTAGCCACTGCCGGATGGGCGTCGGTTGCAGGCACGGCCTCAGGTCGTACAAGTTTAGGCGTTTTGGTTTGCTTTAACTCCTTATCGAGCTCCACCTTATAGGGGGTTCCATTCACTTCGAGCTCGGCAATATTGCCTTCCACATTCGAGATGTGAACCACATACTCATTGCCATTTATCTTGAACTTAAAATCTTTCATTTTTAATAATGGTTAACGGATTAACTAATTCATTTTCCTATGAACAACAATACGATTTGGGGTTTGCTGTAAGCTATACAGTTTGGAACTCCATGGCGAATAGCGCCTCGACACCCTCTCGATAGTAAGTACTGTTGATTCCTGGTCGTGCTTTTCGGTTTCGTAGAAGTAAAGTGCAGCCGAAATGGCAGCAAAAACTTCACCCGGAATTTCCTCCACCTTTTCTTCAACCATGTCAAGCTTAGTCTGCTTGGGTTTCCTAAATTGAATACGGATAGGTTTTTGAGCTAACCTCGCGGTTAATTTGAACAGTCGGTATAGCACAAGCAAGGCAGTAAATACCACCGACATGGCAATAAAAGCCATAATAAATCCGTAGGGGTCGAACTTTACAAACTTTTGGCCTGCAGTAACATGTGTTTCAAACAGTTCATTGGTAGAGTTAGGTGTAGCAAGTTCACTTACCTGCCATTTCCCTGTTCCGTTTGGCAACCTAACATATGATTTATCTGTATCGATAATGGGTAAGGTAATGCTATCGATAAGAGTTCGACCATCGGGGGCTATAAGGGCAATAAAACGATTTGTGCTATCAAGCGTAAAGTTTAAATGCAAGGTTCCGTGTACGCTTTTACCATTGGCAAAAAACACCAAATACTGTTGCTGTGGAATAAGGGTAATAGGATCGGCCGAAGGAATACGATATTTGGTAGGTATAGAGATATCGTTGGTGAGATAACAACCGGCAACGTTAATACTATTGTAGCCCGTGTTAACAAGTTCAATCCATGCACTGCGCTCGCCGTAGCTATCGATGTAGTTGGTTTTGTTGAAAAGCATCACCTCATTAATGCGAAGATCGTAAACACTTTGCGCATTAACGCTTACAAAACTTAACACTACAAGGACTGTAGCCAAATACAATCTTTTCATTCTCCTCATCATTGCTACAATCATTTTAATTACAACGGCAGGTTAGAGTGTTTCTTGGGCGGATTGGTATCCTTTTTGGTAGCCAACGACTGGAGTGCCCTAATAATGCGGAAACGGGTGTTGCGTGGCTCAATTACATCATCGAGGTAACCGAACTTGGCAGCCACGTATGGGTTGGCAAACTTTTCCTTATACTCCTGCTCCTTGCGCAGCAAGAACTCAACCTTGGCCTTTTCGTCCTCAATGGTTTCGAGTTCACGGCTGAGTAGCACTTCAATTGCACCCTTGGGGCCCATAACGGCAATCTCGGCACTTGGCCATGCGTAGTTGATATCGCCACGCAGGTGCTTTGAACTCATCACATCGTAAGCTCCGCCGTATGCCTTACGTAAAATTACCGTTACCTTGGGAACAGTAGCCTCGCCGTAGGCGTAAAGCAACTTGGCGCCATGAATAATGATACCATTATACTCCTGACCGGTACCGGGTAGGAATCCGGGAACATCAACCAGGGTTACTATTGGAATATTGAAAGCATCGCAGAAACGAACAAAGCGAGCAGCTTTGCGCGATGCATTGATATCGAGCACACCGGCAAGGTATTTGGGTTGGTTGGCCACAATGCCCACCGACTGTCCGTTGAAACGGGTAAAACAGGTTATAATGTTGGGTGCATAATCGCGTTGGAGCTCCAAGTACTCGCCATTATCAACAATGGCAGCAATAACATCCTTAACATCGTATGGTTTATTGGGGCTATCGGGAATAATTTCGTTCAGTGCATCCTCTAAACGATCAATAGGATCGTTGCAGGGCATTAGGGGTGGCTCCTCAAGGTTATTCTGGGGTAGGTAGCTGAGCAGCTTGCGAATAAGCATGATGCCCTCCTCTTCGGTTTCAGAAACAAAGTGGGCAACTCCTGATTTTGTTGAGTGAACGCTTGCACCACCCAACTCTTCGGAGGTTACGGTTTCGCCAGTAACGGTTTTAACCACCTTAGGACCTGTAACAAACATGTAACTGGTATTGCGCGACATGATGATGAAGTCAGTAAGTGCGGGTGAATAAACTGCCCCACCGGCACAAGGGCCAAAAATGGCCGAAATTTGAGGGATTACTCCCGAAGCCAAAATATTACGTTCAAAAATATCGGCATAACCGCCCAGACTCTTAACTCCTTCCTGAATACGAGCGCCACCGCTATCGTTAATGCCTATTACTGGCGCTCCTACTTTCATGGCCATATCCATGACCTTACAGATTTTAGCAGCAAACATCTCCGAAAGTGAGCCGCCAAATACTGTAAAATCCTGTGAAAATACATAAACTAAACGGCCATCAATAGTTCCGTAGCCGGTAACAACTCCATCGGAAAGGTAACTTTCCTTATCGAGACCAAAGTCGATACAGCGGTGCGAAACAAACATATCGAACTCCTCAAAACTGCCCTCGTCGAGCAACATATCGATACGTTCGCGTGCGGTGTATTTGCCCTTCTTGTGTTGAGCCTCAATGCGTTTTGGACCTCCACCAAGTTTGGCTTTCTCTCTTAAATCAATCAGTTCTTTAATTTTTTGCTCCTGTGTGCTCATTTTACAATCGGTGTTTGGGGTATGATTTTACTTATTTTTATCCTCGCAAAGCTCTGTAAGAACGCCAAGTGTCGATTTGGGGTGAAGGAATGCAATGTCGAGACCCTCAGCACCCTTGCGGGGTGCTTTATCAATTAAGGTAACACCCTGCTCTTCCATACGTTTCAATTGCTCCTCAATACCTTTAACAGCAAAAGCAATATGGTGAATACCCTCACCCTTCTTCTCTATGAATTTTCCAATGGGACCTTCGGGATCGGTTGATTCCAGCAACTCAATTTTGGTTTGACCAACCATGAAAAAGGCTGTTTTTACCTTTTGATCCTTTACCTCTTCTATGTTGTAACACTTTAAACCCAAAACCTTTTCATAAAATGGAATCGATTCTTCTAAACTTTTAACGGCTATGCCGATGTGCTCAATGTGTGTGATACTCATAGCTGTATATTTTTAAGATTAGTTTTTGCAAAGTTACTTTGTATAGTTTACTTTAACCATAAAAGTTTCAAACGTTTTAGTTGTTTTTCAGCAT
>LUYY01000332.1 GCA_001603415.1 Bacteroidales bacterium Bact_07
GGTGTTAAGTATAAGCTTTACACCGGATTTCCCACGCTTCACCTGCAGCTAAACAAGAAAAATGAATTTGTTGCTTGCCCCGACTGGTACTATAACATTGAGTACATGGAGGAGTTAAAACGAGGCTACGAAGGGCACGAAGATCTATTTGTTCCTGGCTATTTCGAAATCCCCATAAAAAAGGGTGAAAGTGTAATTTTTTCAGCAGCCACGGAAGAACATTCGCCATCAACTTTACTTAAAAAGTTTAATGCTGCGATTTTGCGACGTCCGGCTAAGGATAGCTATAAAGCGTGCATGGAAAACTCCGCTCGGCAGTTTATTGTTCATAAGGGCAAGGGATGGGATATTATCGCAGGTTATCCATGGTTTGGAAGCTGGGGACGCGATTCGTTTATATCGCTTCCCGGTCTTACTCTGGGAATTGATGACCCCAAAATGTGCAAAACCCTTCTTGAGTCGTTAAGTGCGAAGCTAAAAAATGGACTTTTCCCAAACATGGGAAATTCCACTTCGCAAGCATTCAATTCGGTTGATGCACCCCTTTGGTATTTCTGGGCTATTCAACAGTACTACGACTATACCAACGATCATAAAGAGGTTTGGCAGGACTATTCCAAGAAAATGAAAACCATTCTGAAAGGTTTCAGGGATGGACTCCCCTTTAATATTAAAATGCACGACAACGGATTGATTTGGGCAGGAGAAAAGGGGTATGCCCTTACGTGGATGGATGCCGTGGTTTACGGCAAACCCGTTACACCCCGAATTGGATACCCAGTGGAGATTAACGCATTGTGGTACAATGCCATAATGTTTACCGTTGACCTTGCCACCAAGAACAAGGATTACCGTTTTGTAAAGGAATGGTTGCCAATTGCCGAAAGGGCAAAAGCATCGTTTAATGAACTTTTCTGGCTACCGGACAAAGGCTATTTGGCCGATTACGTTGATGAGGAAGGTCCCAACACCGACATAAGGCCCAATCAAATTTTCGCTGTATCGCTTCCTTATACACCACTTGATGAAGATAAAATGCCTAGCATACTTAAAATTGTCGATAAGGAACTCTATACCCCTAAAGGGCTTAGAACCCTTTCGCCTAATAATCCTCAGTATAAAGGTAGATATGAAGGCGATCAACCAACCCGTGACTCAGCCTACCACCAAGGCACTGCATGGCCTTGGCTTTTGGGCGCATACGTAGAGGCCCATTTCCGCCTTAATCCGCATCATGCCATTAATTTGGCCGAGAGTATACTTGAATCGTTCCATGAAGATATTAACATACACGGCATCTGCACCGTTTCCGAGGTGTACGATGGCGATCCCCCTCAACGTCCTAATGGCTGTATATCGCAGGCCTGGAGCGTAGCTGAACTAATTAGAATACAAAAAATGGTAGAAAAATATAAATCAGGAAAGGGTATATAGTATGAGAGT
>LUYY01000333.1 GCA_001603415.1 Bacteroidales bacterium Bact_07
CCACTCGGGAACGGCAGCTTCGGGGCAATGGTTTTTGGGAATCCCCTGAATGAAGTGTATCAACTGAATGAGGAAACACTGTGGTCGGGCCCTATAAAAGAGCGAAATAATCCCCTGGGGCCTACCGCTTTACCCAAAATCCGAGAAGCAATTAACCACGGAGATTACAAGCTTGCCGAGAACTTATGGAAAAACAATTCGCAAGGTCCGTACACAGCCAGATACCTGCCTCTTGCAAACCTATTGTTACATATGCATGGCGAAGAGAATGACGTGGAAGATTTCTACCGTGATTTAAACCTATCGGATGCAACTGTCAATGTCTCTTACAGGATAAATGACGTGCAATACAAAAGAAGCAGTTTTATATCATTTCCCGACCGTGTAATGGTTATCCAACTCGAAACAGATAAAAAAAAGGCCCTCTCTTTCGATCTGGGATTAAACAGTGATTTACACTACGAGACTTCTATTGACGGTAATAAACTGACTTTAAAAGGGAAAGCGCCATACTATGTGGCGAACCGGAACTATGATCCCAATCAGATTCTCTACTCAAGTGAGAAAGATGGTCCGGGATTGAATTTCGAAGTCCAGATACTTGTTATTCCACAAGGTGGAAATATAGAAGCGGATGATTCCGTTTTGTCGTTGGTAAATGCCAACTCGGCTACAGTCATCGTTGCCGCCGCAACAAGCTATCATCAAGATTCATTTGAACAATCTTCCGCCGATATACTATCTGCTGGAAAAAAAGTGGAAGAATTCCTGACCAAAGCGCAAAAACTCGGGTATAAGAAATTGTTAGGCAAACATACAGAAGATTACAAACTTTTATTCGACAGGGTCACTTTAACATTGGGCGAAGGAAAAGAAGAGCTTCCCGTAAACAAACGTCTTGCGGCATTTCAAAATGATGATTCAGACAAAGGTCTCATCGAACTTTACTACCAATACGGACGATACCTGACGATTGCCTCCTCAAGAGCCGGCAATTTACCTTCAAACCTGCAAGGTATCTGGAATAGACATCTCCAACCACCCTGGGGCTCCAACTACACAACCAATATCAATACCGAGATGAACTATTGGCCCGTGGAAACAACTGGGCTTCAGGAGTGTTTTGAACCACTGCTCTCGTTTGTTGAGCGCCTTTCGCAGGAAGGAGCCAAAACAGCTAAAATCAACTACGGGATAGACAAAGGATGGCTCGCACATCACAATTCTGATGCATGGGCACAGACCTCACCAACTGGAGGATATAACCAGGATCCGAGTGGCACACCCAGATGGTCGTGCTGGCCAATAGCGGGAGTGTGGTTCTGTCAACACCTGTGGGAACATTATGCGTTTAACGGCGACAAGCAATACCTCGAAGAAAAAGCCTATCCCTTGATGAAAGGGGCAGCAGAGTTTATATTACATTGGTTGCAGGAAGATGACGAAAGCGGCTATTTGGTCACCAATCCATCCTCTTCTCCCGAGAATAATTTCCGGTACATTGATCATAGCCGGAAAGAACAGATAGGCGTAATCGCAAAAGCTACCACAATGGATATGAGCTTGATTCGTGATTTGCTCGTGAACAGTATACGAGCTTCGGAGATATTAGGGGTTGATGCTTCGTTCAAGGATGAATTAAAAAATACACTGGCGAGACTTTATCCTCCTCATGTAGGTTCAAAAGGTCAACTTCAGGAATGGCACAAGGACTTTGAGGATGTTGATCCGCATCACCGTCACATTTCACATCTCCTGGGACTACACCCTGGAAAAGAGGTTTTGCCTCGTGTAAATCCGGATTATGCAAAAGCGACAAAACGTACGCTTGAATTACGGGGTGACGGAGGTACAGGATGGGCAATGGCCTGGAAGATCAATTTCTGGGCCAGGTTGGAAGATGGAAATCATGCTTACAAAATGTTGAAAAATGCATTAAGGCATGTGGATGCCACAGAGATATCCACAAAGGGTGGCGGTATCTATTCCAATATGTTTGACGCGCATCCGCCATTCCAAATTGATGGAAATTTTGGAGGAACGGCTGGTATCACAGAGATGTTGATACAAAGCCATTCCGAGAACATATTTGTATTACCGGCGCTTC
>LUYY01000334.1 GCA_001603415.1 Bacteroidales bacterium Bact_07
GTTTTGTCAATGGGGTAAAAGCATAAAATTGGAAAAATTTCCGGCAGTCGCCTCATTCGACAGTGTATTTGAATGCTGAATTGGAGAATTATGGTATTTGCAGGCTGATTTCATAAAAAAACTTGGGAATTTCTTTTTTTCGTGTTATATTAAAAAAACTCAGGGGGTTGAGTATAAAGAGGTTCCTGCTCATTTTT
Source organism: Bacteroidales bacterium Bact_07 (assembly GCA_001603415.1). Classification (GTDB taxonomy): domain Bacteria; phylum Bacteroidota; class Bacteroidia; order Bacteroidales; family Tenuifilaceae; genus Tenuifilum. Next base: position 198 of record LUYY01000334.1, read on the forward strand.
TCGAAAGAATAGTTTATTGTCATCAGTTAGAAACCATCATAAACGGAGAATAACATGAAAGATGCACTTAAGAATCTGTCGGAAAGGATTGGAAAAACCAGGGATAAAATTCAGACTGAGGAGGCAACTAAGAACGCATATATCATGCCTTTTATACAGATACTGGGCTATGATATTTTCAACCCGCTGGAGGTTATTCCGGAGTTTACGGCTGATATTGGAATAAAAAAGGGTGAGAAGGTCGATTATGCGATATGCCGCGATGAGGAACCGGCGATTTTAATTGAATGCAAATGCTGTACAAATGAGCTCTGTATTGATAATGAAAGCCAGCTTTTTCGTTATTTTCATACGACAAAAGCAAAATTCGGTGTCCTGACAAATGGTGTGATCTATAAGTTTTATACGGATTTGGAAGAGCCGAATAAAATGGATAAAAAACCGTTCTTGGAAATTAATCTTCTGGAGCCTGAGAAAATTAATTACAATGAACTTGTGAAATTCAGCAAGACAAATTTTGATGCGGAAAATATTCGTAAAACCGCCGACCTCTTGAAATGTGCAAATTCCATCAAAAATGTGCTTAGGGAAGAATTAGCGGAGCCTTCGGAGGAATTTGTGCGGATGATCTTCCGGAAAATGGATTGCTGCGGGTCGGTTTTTACTGAAAAAGTAAAGGAAAAAATAACTCCTCTTGTGAAATCTGCCATTGATACGTTGGTTAATGATCGTGTTAAAGCCAATTTGGATACGGCGCTTAAGTCAACGGTGCAAGCCCAGGAAGAAGTTGCGCGTCAAACTGTTCCGCTTGAAAATGATGGGGTTGTGACTACTCAGGAGGAAACTGATGCCTGGAATGTAATCAGGGCGATTTTGAGTCAGGATGTTCCTCCTGAAAAAATATTTATGCGTGATGCCAAAAGTTATTGTGCGATCCTTTTTGATGACAATAACCGTAAGCCGATTTGTCGCCTGTATTTCAATAATCTTGAAAAGCTCTGCATTGGTCTATTTGATGGAGAAGAGGAAGAAAAGATTTTGATTTCAGGGGCTAATTCATTATTCGGAGTTGCAGAGCGTTTGCGTTCGACTCTCGGTAAGTATTTGGAGCTGAACTCATCAGGTAAATAGGGCTCGCTATTCCGTAACGAATGGTCGGCTACTCCGAGGCCATGTCCACCTGGGAAGGCGGACATGCCGGGGAGCTGGAGGATAAATCGGCGTTACTTTCGTTTTTTTCGGGCTTGGGAGCCGGTGGCGAGGTAGAAATCCGTTGTCGGTAACAGGTGGGTGTAAGCAAACGCCTGAATGAATTCATCACACGGAATCACTTCTTTGCGGATTGCTTTTCCGTTCACTTTGGCTTTGGCATGAAATTTGACCGTCAGGGGCGGAC
>LUYY01000335.1 GCA_001603415.1 Bacteroidales bacterium Bact_07
GGCATAAAGGGTTGTATCAGTATTGATATAAACCGTATACTCTCTGCCAGGTTATATAAAACCTGTGCAAGCCTCGGTTTGTCGGCTTCATTCTTTGCCAGGATCCATGGCATTGTCTCATCTATATATTTGTTTGTCCTGGAAATAGTTTTCCATATTTCCTGCAGAGCGGTATTAAATTGCAACTTATCCAACAGTTCCTCAACCTTTTCAGGTGTTTGGACAACTGTTTTAATAAGGTCATCATCCGGATCCGCTTTTTGTCTTTCTTCTGGAATTGTACCTCCGAAATATTTCTGTATCATGGCTACCGTTCTGCTGACCAGATTACCCAGGTCATTTGCCAGATCAGAATTTATCCTTTGAATTAACGCCTCATTTGAAAATACGCCATCAGCCCCAAAAGGAACCTCTCTTAAAAGGAAATAACGTATTGCGTCCAAACCATATTTATCAATCAATACAACAGGATCCACAACATTACCTTTGGATTTTGACATCTTTCCTCCATCCAGAACAAGCCAGCCATGCCCGTAAACCTGCTTCGGCATTGGCAGATCAAGTGCCATAAGCATTGCCGGCCAGATAATAGTGTGGAATCTGACAATTTCTTTTCCTACGAGATGAACATCCGCGGGCCAGAATTTTTTATAATCCGCGTCGTTATCTGAAAGATAACCCAGGGCAGTAATATAATTTGAAAGAGCATCAATCCAAACATAGACAACATGCTTATCATCAAAGCTTACAGGTATTCCCCAATTAAAGGAAGTCCTTGATACACATAAATCCTCAAGACCGGGTTTTATGAAATTATTAATCATCTCATTCTTTCTTGATACAGGCTGGATAAAATCCGGATTATCCTCAATGTATTGAAGCAATCTGTCCTGATATTTTGACAGCTTAAAGAAATAACTCTCTTCACGGGTAAGCTCAACCTCCCTGTTGCAGTCCGGGCATTTCCCGTCCTTTAACTGCGTTTCTGTCCAGAATGACTCACAGGGTGTACAATACCATCCCTCGTATTCGCTTTTATATATGTCGCCCTTGTCATACAGCTTTTTAAATATTTTCTGGACAGCGGCAACATGGTAGTCATCGGTAGTACGAATAAATTTATCATATGTGATTTTCATAACGGACCAGAGCTTTTTGATGCCTGTAACAATATTATCTACATATTCCTGTGGACTAACTCCCTCTTTTTCAGCAAGGCGCTGAATTTTCTGCCCATGCTCATCGGTTCCTGTCAGGAACATAACATCATAGCCCTTGAGCCTTTTATATCTGGCCATGGCATCAGCGGCTACAGTTGTATAGGAATGTCCTATATGGAGTTTTCCGCTGGGATAATATATCGGTGTTGTAATATAGTATTTTTTGTGTTCCACTAAAAAGAACCTCCTGTTTTTCCCGTTAAGTATCGGGCTTTTATTAAAATTCCCGAGCTTTTCGTTTTGCTGCGGGAACATTTATCAATTTACAGTATCTATACTATCGTAATCTGCTTTCTTTTTCAAGATATGCTTTAAAT
>LUYY01000336.1 GCA_001603415.1 Bacteroidales bacterium Bact_07
ACTTTCAGAACCGGAATCTGACGTTCTATTCAGCTGAACTACGGGGCCATTTATTTCTGCAAAGATATAACTGTTTGGCTATTTTTACAACTGCTATTTATGTTACCTTTGTTTTTAATGAAAACTCTCTTACAGATGAAGGTAAAGTTCCTATTGGTAATGGGCTTGGTTCACCTGGCGAGCCTGATAAATGCACAGGTTGTCTTTATTGTCGATTCATTACCTGCCAAGACCCGAACAGATGACACAATTTTTATGGCATCGGAGTTTAATGGCTGGAACCCACATGATACCAGGATGGCATTTACTCGTCAGGGGAAACATTTTGTGTTAGAATTGCCTCAAGTAAAGGACACCTTTGAGTATAAACTTTCGCGGGGCAGTTGGCAAAAGGTAGAGGTTAGTTCCAATGGAAAAGATGTAAGGAATAGGATTTGCTTTCCCGGTATCGATACGGTAAGAATAACAGTACAGGGCTGGCGCGACATGTTTGAGGTGGTACAACGAAAATCAACAGCATCGCCTAACGTGAGGTTCTTGCCCTCAACCTTAGAGATGAAAAAACTTAATCGCCGAAGGGCTATCCGCCTTTACTTGCCACCAAACTATAACCAGAGGTTGCAATTCCCGGTAATTTACATGCACGATGGACAAAACGTTTTCGATGAGGCTACCTCTTTTGCTGGGGAGTGGCGCGTTGACGAGATAATGGACAGTTTGTATTCCAACCGAGGCTTTGCTGCCATTGTTGTAGCCATTTACAACGACAGTAAGGAGCGCCTGAACGAGTATTCCCCTTGGCGGAACGATTCCCTTGGCTTTGGCGGCAATGGCGATGACTATGCTTACTTTGTTGCAAAGGAACTCAAACCTTTTATCGATAAAAATTTTCGGACTAATCCCGATCCCAAATTCAACGCTATTATTGGTAGTTCAATGGGAGGTCTTATATCGCTTTACATTGGGCTCAAGTATCCTGAAGCGTTTGGAAGGGTTGGCGTTTTCTCACCATCCCTTTGGTTTTCCCCTAAAGTTTTCGACTATGTTTCAAAGTATAAGCGCAAAGGAGAACATAAAGTTTACTTACTAGCCGGTGGAAAGGAAAGTGAAAGTATGGTTAACGATATTAAGACCCTAGAGTATCACCTTTACAAAGCTGGTTATTCCGATGAGGATTACCTCAAACTGAAAATTTCACCCGATGGCCGGCATGCAGAATGGTTCTGGAGTAGAGAATTTCCAGAGGCTATTGAGTATTTGTTCGATATTAAAAGCGAATAGTTGAAGTAAACCTTTTTAAGGTTTTCATTTGGGCGTGATTATTATTTTTCGATTTCGTTGCCTTAATGTGATAG
>LUYY01000070.1 GCA_001603415.1 Bacteroidales bacterium Bact_07
ATTAATAATCAAATTAATATGGATTAGTCTTTTTAAAGTTTCTTGATAATAATTTGAAAGAATTTTTGGGAAATTTGCATAATAATTGTTTATAGTTTGTTGGGGTATTAATTTTGGCCATAGGATAGGGGGTATATGTTTAAAGTTTTTAGTAAAATTTTACTTGTTTTGCTTATGGCTGTTGCCATTCAGAATGTTGATGCTCAGACTGTATTGTCCGACAGCCTTTACTTATACCCGTCTATTATGCTCGATGGCGAATATGTGCCTCATATTAAAATTGAGGATGTTGTTAAGGTGGGTAAGCGCCGTTTTAAGAATCGCCGTGAAATGAGCCAGTACTACCGAATGATTTATAACCTAAAGAAAACATATCCTTACGCCCAAATTGCAAAGTACAAGTTGATAGAAATAAACGAAAACCTTAAAACCCTGAAAACCGATAGGGAAAAAAAGGAGTACATAGCCAAGGCCGAAAAAGAACTAAGGGATCAGTTTGAGAAGGACTTGACAAAGCTTACCATATCGCAGGGTAAAATGCTAATAAAACTTATTGATAGGGAAACTGGGCGTACCTCTTATGAACTGGTTAAGGAATTAAAGGGTGGCTTTTCTGCCACTTTCTGGCAAGGTGTTGCACGTCTTTTTGGTTCGAACCTAAAAATCAAGTTTGATCCCCAGGGCGAGGATAAGGTGCTCAACGAGCTGATATTCCTTTATGAGCAAGGGTTAATTTGATTTTTACTTTTTAATGAGAAACGAGTAGTCTACCCGGTCAACCTCGGCGTATTTTCCGTTAATGGCAATTGAATCCAGAGGATATGCGGTACAACACCCATCACTGTTTTTTACAAATCGTACCTGTAAGGTATCGATATCGCTATGGTTTAAGTATAGGTAAAATGTGTTTATTTGCTCAAATGGCATTAAAATTCCAATGTTGGTTTGGATGATATCGGTTTGTCCCACTGGGCCAACAAAGGTAACGTTGGCATATTTTTTTACGCTACCATCAAAGTAAAAGATTTCGATAGTGTCTTTCACGTAGTTCCCTGATGATATTAGATTTTCAAGTGTGGTTTTATCAACCACCTTAAACCACAATGGCGACGGGGGATTTACACAATCAACATTACAACGGTCAAGGCAGCTGTAATGCAGTATCCCGATAACTAATAATGAAAGTGCAATGCCCTTTTTCATATTTAAATCCATTTAAGAATTTCGGAAACAATGGCTTTTGCGCCATTCGAAATGTCAACTATGTTGGCATCGAGCATGTAACAGGGGGTGGTAAACAACATGTTTTTTTCATCAACTACAACCTGCGTATGACCTGTTGTTTGGTGCTTAGCACCCAGCGATTCTATTGCTTGAGCAGTGGTAGCATCCTTCCCAATTGTTACAGTGGCATTGCCAATGATTTTTGCCAGTAGCACAGGAGCTATACATAGTGCGCCGATGGGTTTTTTGAGCTTGTGCATGCCCTTAATGGCTGCTTCCACTTGAGGGTGAATATTACATTTGGGGCCATCGAATGCCCATGTAGATAGATTTTTGGCAACGCCAAAACCTCCCGGGAGTATCAGCGCATTGAAAAGCTCAGGGTTAAATTCGTTTAGGGGTTTAATTTTACCACGGGCAATGCGTGCCGATTCAACAAGCACATTCCTTTTTTCGTTCATCACACTACCATCGAGGTGATTAATAACATGGTATTGGTTAATGTTTGGGGCAAAAATTTCGTAAGTTGCACCGTGTTTTGCAATGGCGTAAAGGGTCATAACTGCTTCATGAATCTCGGCACCATCAAAAACACCGCATCCTGAAAGTATTACAGCAAATTTTTTATTGTTACCCATTTTCTGCAAACGTTTTAAATTTGCCATACAAGATAGTTGGTTTTTTATTTCTAAACAATACCTAAACTTAAAATATGGAAACCAAGCGAACATTTCTGGCCATCGATATTGAGCCTGAGGCTAATATTGTTAATCTTCTTGAGGGGCTAAAACGCACACACCGTTTAGATAGCATCAAGTGGGTTAACCCCGAAATAATGCATCTTACTTTATTCTTCTTAGGCGATACTCCCATCGATCAAATTCCAGATATGTGTAGCATGCTTAATTCATGTGTTCAGGAACATGAGACTTTCGATATAGAGCTTAAGGGTTTAGGAGTTTTTGGCCGCCCTTTGCCAAGAGTGATTTGGGTTGGCGTTGAATTTCCTGAAGCAATGATTAAGATTAAGCATTCAATTGATGCTGTTTTGGAAGGATTTGGTTATAACGATGATAACGAAAAGTTCAATCCCCACCTCACACTTGGCAGGATTAAGTTCTTGCACAATACCGATAAGTTAAATGCTGAGATTCAGCAATACAAAACCACATCGTTTCAGTTGCAAACCGTTAAGGAAGTGATGTTCTATGAAAGCATTTTAAGGCCTCAAGGGCCTGAATACAGGGCTATTCAAAGGTTCAAGTTGAAGGGCTGTTAAACCCCTTTCCCTTTGAAGATGGTTAGAATGGTGTATATCATTATTTTAAAATCGATGTAAAGTGACATGTTTTCAAGGTATAACAAGTCGTACTTCAGTCGTTCAACCATTTGGTCTATGTTTTCGGCATATCCATATTTTACTTGACCCCACGATGTGATGCCGGGCTTAACCTTTTGCAGGTGGAGGTAGTGGGGTGCAACTTTTACAATTTGATCGATGTAGAACTGCCTTTCGGGGCGAGGTCCAACTATTGACATTTCACCCTTGAGCACGTTAATGAAATTGGGTATTTCATCGAGTCGGGTTTTGCGCATAAAACGTCCAACAGGCGTTACCCGTGGGTCGGCTTGGTTTGAGAGCGCTGGGCCTCCAGCCTCAGCATCCACGTACATACTGCGAAACTTATATATATGAAAGGGTTTGCCGTGCTGTCCAATCCTTTCCTGCTTGTAAATAATCGGTCCTTTGGATGTAACCTTTATTACGATCATAAGTGCAAGTGCAACCGGCGACGAAAGTATGAGTCCAACTATGGCCATGAAATAATCGAGCACTTCCTTAATATTTGCCTGCCAGGCTGGCATGGGCTCAAACGAAACATCTACCAGGGTAGTTCCAATAATACGGTTCAATTTTACTTTCCCCAGCAAGATATCGTACATACTTGGAATTGCTTTGATGTTTACATTGAGCGGAACAAGTAGGTTTAGAACGGTTGTTAGTGTTTGAGGGCTTTCATTGTCAATGGCAAGAATAACCTCTTCAATCCCGTATTGTGCAACAACTTCCGGTATGTCGTTAACATTTCCCAGAATAAGCGATTGATCAACCCTTACGCCATTGGGCAGGTCGATAAATCCGAGTATTTTAAACCCCTGCGAGATCTTTTCCGCGTTGATGTCCTGATAGGTTTGTATGGCTTTTTTCCCACTCCCAATTATTATGGTTGGGAAACCTATAATTCTCTTATGTATCCGATGGATTGTTTGGGTCGTAATTACTAAGCGGGGGATATAGGTTAGTATAAAGACAAATAGGAACATAACAAAAAGTATCTTATAGTAGTTTTGGTAGGCAACCACATAGTCGTCAATCAACAGTACAAAGAATAGGACAACGGTTCCAATTATTGTTATTGTTAGTGATGATCCAAACTCCTTTAACCTCGATTTCCGGTAGGGATCGTGATATAGACCCACTAACCCGAACATCGAAATCCAGAACAACGTGAAAAAAACTAACCCCAGAAAAAATTTATAGTCGGGGGTAAAGGGTATATTAATTCCAAAAAGGTTCGACTCAATAACCTTTTTACGGTATAGATTGAACAGTGTCCAAGCCAATCCGCTACCAATAATATCGAAAAGTAAATACCTGTAAACCTGTTTTCTTTTATTCAAAACCCTATCTTTTTTAATTTCTATATAACTGCTAAAACAGCAATTTATTGCTATTAACAAACTTTTTTTATTGCTACCTCAACAATCTGTTTTGATTTCAATACTTGAGTCGAGGGGTACAACATTTTTCTTTGATTTATGTAGTAATCAATGTTTTGTATTACAATCTGCCTAAACTTTTCGGGTTGGGAGCTGCAGTCAACAATTTCGAAACTCCTATCTAGTTCATCGGTAATAAGTTCAACGGTTATCTTACCGGTTTCGTTTTTGCCCTTTACCAGGTAAGTGATTACTGAGTTATCGTTAAAGTCAATTATCAACTTCAAGGTTTTAAATGGTTGGTTGTATAGTGGAATCCAGTAAACCCGAACTTTACGGAAATCTGCTTTTACCGCCGATAGCAGGTATGCCAAATCGGAAGCAATTTGCAGCGATACATTTTCGGTATTTAATTCCTTGCCCGATTCTCTGTAACAATCCATTATGATTGGGGCATTAGTTTTTGGAAGATTAAAATTGGTATTGGGCAAATAGCCAAAATCAACACCTATCTCATGGGCAATGGTGATTAGTTCCTGAATTTGGTCGCTGCTAAAATAGATGAGGTTTGGTGTTAAAACGCTTATTCCTGCCCGTAATGCATTTGCTGTTATAGCGTATGATGCCTTATTGTTGGTGTCAACAACCAGTAGTTCGGAATGCTTAAAAATACTCACTATTTCCGAATTGCTTTCGCAAATACCCTCCAAAATATTATCTGGCAATTGGTTGCAGGCTTCGATGGTATGGTTGAAAAAACTATTTTCCGAATACAGACTTAACTTGTGGCTTTCGGTTACAAGGCAGGTTATCATAGTCAAAAGGCAAATGTTTTGCAATTATACATCGTTGTTCAAACAGTTTAACTGCTAAACTCCAAAATTTATCAACCTTTTAATAACAGTTGAGGATTTGTAACACATAAAAGTTAAATTTGCTTGCCATTAACCTGGGTAAAATCACCTAACTTACACATTATGCTTCAAGACGATAGTATTCGACATAAAGGCTTACGGCGAAAGTTGGTGGAGGAGGTTGCGGCCAAGGGGATTACCGATAGCCGAGTACTTGATGCGATGCTTAAGGTGCCTCGTCATTTCTTTATGGATAGTGGCTTTTTAAATTTTGCCTATAAGGATCAGGCGTTTCCTATTGGCTCGGGACAAACCATTTCGCAGCCTTTTACTGTGGCTTTTCAAACCCAACTATTACAGGTAACTCCTATGCAAAAGGTTTTAGAGGTTGGAACGGGTTCGGGCTATCAGGCTGCCATTCTCATGGAAATGGGTGCAAGGCTCTATACCATTGAACGCCATCGTGAACTTTTTCTCTCGGCAAAGGCATTGCTCGAGGAAATGGGCTATCGCCCAAGTTGCCATTACGGCGATGGCTATCAGGGTTTACCTGCTTTTAGCCCGTTTGACCGAATAATTGTGACTGCCGGAGCTAATGAAGTCCCTCAAGCCCTTGTTGAGCAACTAGCCCCAGGTGGGCGAATGGTTATTCCCGTTGGTAACGACAATGGCCAAACCATGATGCTTATTGAGAAGTTAGATGACGGAACCATAAAAGAATCGGCTCACGGAAACTTTATCTTTGTTCCGTTGTTAAAAGGGAAAGCAAAATAGTATTCCAAATGATTGCTGTTAAACAATTTGTTTTTAACCCATTTCAAGAAAATACCTATGTTCTTTACCAGCCCCAAGGCGAGGCCATTGTGATTGATGCGGGTTGTTCAAACGATAGTGAGTTGCAAGAACTCATCGATTTTATTCAGAGCGAAAATCTTACAGTAAAGTGCTTGGTGAATACACACTGCCATATCGACCATATTTTGGGCATTGCTGTCCTTAAGGATCGCTTTGGAGTGAAGGCTTTTGCCCATATCGACGATTTTCCATTGCTTCAAATGGCTCCTAGCCATGCCATGATGTTTGGATTGTATCTCGACACAGTTCCAAGTATTGATGAAACCTTAAACCACAACGACATAATCGAACTGAATGGGAGTTCGTTGAAGGTAATACATACCCCGGGGCACTCCAAGGGGGGAATTTGTCTTTATGCCGAAAACGAAAAATTTGTGATCACTGGCGACACCCTTTTCAACCTATCCATTGGCCGAACCGATTTGCCTGGCGGGAATTACGAAACTCTCATTGCCAGCATTAACGAAAGATTGATGGTTTTGCCCGATGATGTTGAGGTTTACCCCGGTCATGGCAACAGCACAACTATTGGCCTTGAAAGGAAGTCGAACCCTTTTTTATAGTTTGTTGTTATAAAACATTCATAAAAATCTTTTGTTTAGCTATAAATTTTAAGTCAAATT
>LUYY01000071.1 GCA_001603415.1 Bacteroidales bacterium Bact_07
TTCCGATCTAAGTAGTGAGTATGCAGCAGATGGTGAGCCTTTTCGCTCATCGGCTTGCCCAGGAACTCCTCGTAAAGTTTTACGATGTAGGGGTTCTCGTGCGATTTGCGGATGGGCTTACCGGCATCCTCGCGGTAAATGGCTTCCATACGAGCCTTGATGATAGCGGAATTGCCATGGTGCAGTGGCTGTCCACCGCCACCAATACATCCGCCAGGGCAAGCCATTACCTCTATGGCATGGTAGTTTGCCTTACCCGAACGAACATCCTCAAGTAGCTTGCGTGCATTACCCAAACCATGTGCTATGCCAATGTTAATGGGCAAACCATTGAAATCGATGGTGGCTGAGCGAATACCCTCCATACCTCGAAGCTCAGTAAAGTCGATTTTTGATAACGGCTTACCGGTGTAAACCTCATAAGCAGTTCGTACTGCAGCCTCAATTACACCACCGGTAGCACCAAAGATAACTCCAGCACCAGTTGACTCGCCAAGCGGACGGTCAAAGTCCTCATCGGGAAGTTCCTCAAAGTTAATGTTAAACTCCTTGATTAGGTGAGCCAATTCACGGGTCGAAATGGAGTAATCAACATCGGGATTGCCATCAACCTTGAACTCATCGCGCTGGCACTCGTACTTCTTGGCCAAGCAGGGCATCACGGAAACAACCACTAACTCATCACGTTTTTTACCCAACTTCTCGGCAAAGTACGATTTGGCAATTGCGCCAAACATTTGCTGTGGCGATTTAGCGCTCGATGGAACATCAAGCATATCGGTAAAGTTATGCTCAAAAAAGTTTACCCAACCCGGGCAGCAGCTGGTAAGTATGGGTAACTTCACGTTCTTATCGCCATTCAGGAATCGGGTTAAACGGTCGAGCAGTTCAGTACCTTCCTCCATAATGGTAAGGTCGGCAGCGAAATCGGTATCGAAGATATAATCAAAGCCTATTTGGCGTAAAGCGGCAACCATTTTACCGGTAACAAGGGTGCCCGGTTTCAAGCCGAACTCTTCACCCAGTGCTGCACGAACTGCAGGTGCAGTTTGAACAAGTACAGTCTTAGTAGGATCGGCAATGGCACGAATAACCTTTGCGGTGTGGTCAACCTCGGTCAATGCACCTGTGGGGCAAACAGCCACACACTGACCGCAGTATGTACAGGGAGATTTTTCCAAATCCTGTTCAAAAGCGGGTGCCACAACAGCCATAAAACCACGGTTAACGGCGCTAAGAGCACCAACGGTTTGTACCGTGTTACACATGGTTTCGCAACGGCGACACATGATACATTTGTCAACATCGCGGATAATTGAAGGTGAGAAGTCCTTCTTGTACGTTGACATTTCAGCATATTCCTGACCGGGAATCTGGCGAATGCCAAGTTTAATGGCCATATCCTGCAAATCGCAACGACCGCTCTTAGGGCAGGTTAAACAATCCTTGGGGTGGTCGGACAGGATGAGCTCCATCACGGTGCGGCGTGCGTTTATAACGCGGGTAGTATGGGTTTTAACAACCATACCCTCAGCGCACTCAGTGGCGCAGCTTGGTGCAAGGTTCCGTCGACCTTCAACCTCAACCACGCAAATACGGCAACCTGCGGGTTTATTTTCAACTCCCAAATCGTGCAAATCCATGTAGCAAAGAACAGGGATATCGATACCCAACTTCCTGGCTGCCTTGTAAATTGTTGTACCCTTAGGTACCTCAACTTGCTTATTATCTATAGTTAATTTTACTGTTTCCATTGTTATCACCCTAATTATTTAATGCTGATAGCATCGAATTTACACTTCTCCATACATGCACCACACTTAATACAGATTGATTGATTAATTTCGTGTGGTTTTTTGCGTTCACCGCTAATTGCGTTAACTGGGCAGTTGCGGGCACAGGCGGTACAACCCACGCAAGCCTCAGGGTCAATAACATACTTCATGAGTGATTTACACTGACCCGATGGGCATTTTTTGTCAACCACGTGTGCTAAATACTCATCGTAGAAATTATCGAGAGTAGATAAAACAGGGTTTGGCGAGGTTTGACCTAAGCCACAAAGCGAAGTATCCTTAATTACCTGTGACAGGTTGCGAAGTCTTTCGAGATCCTCCATGGTACCCTCGCCTTTCGTAATGCGGTCGAGCAACTCGTAAAGACGCTTGTTACCAATACGGCAGGGCGAGCACTTTCCGCAACTCTCCTCAACGGTGAAGTCGAGGTAGAACTTGGCAACCGATACCATGCAGTCGTCCTCGTCCATAACAATCATACCACCGGAACCCATCATGGATCCAGCAGCAATCAGGTTATCGAAATCGATAGGGGTATCGAGGTGCTTTTCGGTTAAGCAACCGCCCGATGGGCCACCTGTTTGTACAGCTTTGAATTTCTTTCCGTTCTTGATACCACCCCCAATTTCGAAGATTACCTCGCGAAGGGTGATACCCATGGGTACTTCAATAAGACCTACGTTATTGATTTTACCTGCAAGTGCAAACACCTTGGTACCCTTGCTCTTTTCGGTTCCTATTGATGAATACCAATCGGCTCCCTTTAAGATAATTGGGGCTACGTTAGCAAAAGTTTCAACATTGTTTACGTTGGTAGGTTTGCCCATGTAACCGCTTTGAGCAGGGAATGGGGGTTTGTTGCTGGGCTCACCGCGTAAACCTTCCATGGAATGGATAAGGGCTGTTTCCTCGCCGCAAACAAATGCTCCAGCACCATACCTTAACTCGATGTCAAAACTAAAATCGGTACCAAAAATATTGTTTCCAAGCAAGCCATACTCGCGAGCCTGGTCAATGGCAACCTTTAAGCGTTTAATGGCAAGCGGATACTCGGCACGAATGTAGATGAGACCCTTAGAAGCACCAATGCAGTAACCGCAGATGGCCATAGCCTCAAGCACCGAGTGGGGATCGCCTTCGAGAACAGAGCGGTCCATGAATGCTCCGGGGTCGCCCTCGTCGGCATTACAAACCACATACTTCTGATCGGCTTGATTTTTGCTGGCAATTTCCCATTTTAAACCGGTAGGGAACCCCCCGCCCCCACGACCACGTAAACCGGATTTTTTGATGATATCAATGGTTTGCTGTGGGGTATATTCGGTAAGAACCTTACCTAATGCCTGATACCCCTCACGAGCAATATACTCGTCGATATTCTCAGGATTAATGAAACCGCAGTTGCGAAGCGCAATGCGCATTTGCTTGCGGTAAAAGCCCATATGCTTTGAATCCTCAACGGTAGCCTTTTTAGCAGGATCAACGTATAGTAAACGTTCTACCTTACGACCCTTGATAACATGCTCCTTAACAATTTCAGCAGCATCTTCGGGCTTTACCTGAGTGTAGAAAGTATTATCGGGTAATACTTTAACAATGGGACCTTTCTCACAAAAGCCAAAGCAGCCGGTCATAATAACCTGAACTTCGTCCTGAAGGTTATTGGCTGCCAGTTCTGTTTTTAGTTTCTCTGCTATTGCATCGCTTGAGGAAGCCTTACAACCGGTACCTCCACAAATTAGCAGGTGCATTTTATACTTTGCCATTACAATTACCTCCCTATGGATTATTTGTTATCAATTGACTCGTAGTTGACAGGGATAATGCCATCAACCAGTTCACCATTCTTAATGTATCGTTCGATAATCTCATCGGCCTTTTTGGTGTCAACATAGCCGAAAACAACAGGGTCGGCATTGGGTAATTTTACCTCAATGGTAGGTTCGGCATAGCAGTAACCCATGCATCCGGTTTGAGTTACAACAGCGTTGATTCCACGCTTTTCCAGTTCCTCAAGCAGAAAATCCATTACATTTTTTGCTCCCGAAGCAATACCGCAGGTAGCCATAGCAACCTTAATCTGAACAAGGTTCTCTGCAGCTTCGCCCTTTTCCCTAAGGTCGATTTTAGCCTGCAAGGTCTCCTTCATCTTTTTCAGATCGGCAAGCGACTTTACTTTTGTCATAACTTGTTCTCCTTGTGTGTATTTGGTTGGTTTCGAAATATTAATCTAATAATTTTCTGCAAAATTAAATTCAATTGTTAAGCGATTAACAATTGAAAATATGTTTTTCAGCCTAAATTCGTTATTTGTAATTCGTCTAAATTTGAATTGATGTATTCCTTTACAACGGGGTAAACTGACGGGTCGTTTAGCGGAAGCCCTTCGAGTGCTTCGCGGAGCTCGGATGTTGATACCAAAAATTCGTGGGAATTGACCACAGTCTTAACCGTAAACTCAATTTCAGGGTATGAGCACATGAGCAAAGCTATTGTACCACCTATATCGCCCAATGGCAAGCAATCGATATGCGACCTAACAAAACGGGCTTTCAGGGCAGTGCCTACTCCCGGTTCTGAATCAATGGAGAATGTACCCCCTGTTAGCTCAGCATTCTGCTTTAGCAAAGGGATCCCCAACCCCACCTTTCGGGTTGTTCGTGTAGTGGTAAACGGGTCTACAACCCGCTGCAAAAAATCTTTATCCATTCCTTTGCCGTTATCGCTGACAGCGAGCTCAATATAATCATTTGTAGTGTTAATATCAAGGGTGATTTGTATCACCTTTGCATTGGCAACCACCGAGTTCTGAACAATATCGAGTATGTGAAGCGATAGATCCTTCATCTTTCTTCCTATCAATTTATATCGATTTAAAATAACGCAATTAAAGCTAAACCACCGGCAAAACCGATGAATGACCTTGACCTAAAAGGGCTTCCTTAAAACATTTGAACGAAAGATTTTCCAGATCATACTCCGTATAGGTACTTCCAACCTGATGAATAAAATGCGAATCGGAATTACGGATAAACTGCGTATTGGGCTTTATCGGGTTGCTTTTCCTAAACTGTTCAACCAATGAGTTTTTTGAGATTTCCAGGGCATCGTATTGTAGCGATGGTGGCACAAAACCAAGCTGACTGGTTACGCTATACTTTGGCCTATCGACATGAGCCGGTATGAAAACACCACCAATCCCATGAACAAACCCCGCAACCTCATCGATACTCCTTTTTAATGCGGCATGGAGCAGGTAATCGATTTCTTGTACTATTTCCTCCTGTTCATTCACCTGTACCTGATAGCCAAAAACCTCGGGTTTATTGGGAATCCGTGTTATGTTTTGTTCAATGTAATCCTGCAGGGCAAGTCGTTGCTCCTCGGTATCAACCAGACAAAGACAGTGGATTTCCTCGCGGGTATTCACCTCGGCCCCGAACAAACAGTAAATGCCTTGTCTTGCAGCCAAACTACGCGTTAATGGGCCATGAAGTGTACAGTTGTGATCGGTTACGGCAATTAACGCCAATCCCATTTGGGCGGCACGTGTTACAATATTCACCGGGCTCATCTCCAAATCGGCGCATGGCGAGAGAACCGAATGAATATGTAAATCGGCCTTAACTATCATTTTGAATGGATAAGGTTATACAGCATTCCGCTTATCTCAAAGGCTTGCAGGTTAGTGCCTAAAATGGGTATTTCCTCGTTGTTGCTCTGCACCACGGTATTGGCTTCGGGCTCAAGACCTTTAACAAGAATAACGGCCGAAATGTCCTTTAATGTGGCAACGGCCATCACATTTACATGGGTTTGCAGGGTTATCCAAATAGCGCCTGCAGGGGCATTGCCCATCACATCGCTTAACAAATCGGAGGTGTAACCCCCGGTAACCTCTTTATTCAATCCGGCTGTACCGGAATAAACCTTTAGGTTAAGAGCCTCAACTACATCCTTAACGGTCATATCTTGATGTTTTACTTATTTCGAATGGGTTTATCACAATCCTTGCGGAATCGGTTTTCGCCCCAAACCCTTTTCATTATTCGGAACGAGTGTTCCGGGTGAAGCTTGTTCTGCTCCATGATTTTTTGGAGGAAAACGCATTGCGAAACCGAAGCGCTACCCTGTGCCACATCCTCGGCAAGCGAAAGGCACGAGGGTGCGCCGCAAACACCGCAGTCGATGCCGGGCAAAAAACACATCATCTGGTTTACTCGTTTCATCTTAAGCATGGCTTTAGCCATGTCCTCGTCGAGCTTCAACATCGACCTGGGTTGCAGGGGATTTAATGCAGTTCGACCCGATATCATTGAGTCGTACCTGGCCACCTTTTCGGAAGTTTTATTGATACTCCACACCGATACGCTACTGGCATTTTTACGAATTAGCTCGGCCGCAAGGAAACGGTTGCCAGGGGCAAGTATGCCACCGGCGCAGCTCTCATCGCATGCACGCAGCTCCAGGTAATCGATATCGGTGATTTCGTCGTTCTCAACCTTTTCCAGGAATTCTATTACATTCCATATCCCATCAATAGCCAGGCAATGCCCATCGATACACGAAGCCTCGCCATTGGTTAGCGCCCAAGTGTAACTCCTAGGGCTGAGCTCCGAAACAAACCTTTGCTCGCCACCATCTGGCAACTTATGTTTAACCTCCCGCAAAATGCGGTTGTAGATGAAATCCATATTGATAATTCCATCTATCTCCGATTTTTCTTCGCCCTCAGGGCGTCGCACAGCAACAATCTTAGCGGCACAAGGGGTTATGTAAAAGATACCGATATCGTTCTCGGGTACACCTTCATGTATAAGGTTTGTCTTTATGTACGAAGCCGTTAGGTCGAGCGGTGGCCGAACAAGGGCAATACTATCGACTAACGAGGGGAACTTAACCTGAACCAGGCGGACAATTGCCGGACAAAACGACGAAATAACAGGCTTAGCCTCAGCGTTATTAATATAGGCATTCAGCTTCCCAATAAGATACTCAACCGAATCCTCAACCTCAACAATAGAGGTAAAACCAAGGGTGATAAGGGCTTTGGCAACCTCATCGTGCGATATCTCCTTGGGAAATTGTCCCAGTAGTACCGAGGGAATAAGGGCAATGCGGTGTTTATAGGAAAATATCTTGCTGAAATCGTCCTGCTGTACGGTGATGGCATGGGTAGGGCAAACCCGGTAACACTCGCCACAGTCGATGCAACGATTGCTAATCAGCATTGCCTTACCATTAGTTACCCTAAGGGCTTCGGTAGGGCAAGCTCTCATGCAGTGTGAGCAACCAATGCACACATCGGTAAGTATGGTAAGCGCATGGTAGAATTCCGAGTTAGCCACAGTTTACCTCCGCTACTCCTTTAGGTTAACCTCAAACTCCAAGCGTGTTCCTACACCAACAACGCTTGCAATCTTCATCTTATCGGTGTTCTCCTTAATGTTAGGAAGCCCCATCCCTGCACCAAAACCCATCTCCCTGACAATTGGCGATGCGGTGGAAAATCCCGGCTTCATAGCCATTTCGATATCGGGAATTCCGGGGCCAACATCATCGAGCACTACACGTATTTTATCGGTATCAATGTCAACGTAAATCTTGCCCTGAAAGGCATGGGCAACGATGTTAACCTCACCTTCGTACAGGGCTACCACAACCCGCTTAATGATGTTAGGCGAAACGTTGAGCTGCTTTAAAATCTTTTTCACCTGGCTCGAAGCCTGGCCTGCTCTCACAAAATCGCCCCCCTGTACCCTGTACTCAAAATGCATAACTCACTAGTAAACCGGTTTAACACCCTTGCCAAACAGCAGTCCTGAGGCCCTGAACATGGTGAAAGGACTCTCGATGAGCACAATGCCGTTATCCTCGGCTAAGTTAATCATATCCTCGCTAACCGTTTTATTGCGGACAAAAATTATTGCCTGGATATCGGCCATCTCGGCAGTCCGAACGGCCTGCATGTTAGCCAAGCCGGTAATAAGCAGCAGCTTGTCAACCCGAACGGTCAGCACGTCGCTCATCAGGTCTGAGGCAAAGGCATACTCAACTTCGCTATCCAACCTATGGTGGCAGCACACCACATTCCCGTTAACCAGTTCGGCCAGTTCGCTCAATTTCATTGTGTTAGTATTTTGTGTTTCACACTAGTATCGGATCGATTTTGTCTCCACAAATTTACGTTATTTTATTAACATTGTTACATTATTAACAGATGCTTAAAAACACAAAACATCAAAACGCTACCACCTATGCAAGATAGCTGAAAA
>LUYY01000337.1 GCA_001603415.1 Bacteroidales bacterium Bact_07
AGTTATTCAATCAGATTATGGAAATTTTTCCATAATTAAAGTTGGAAGTGAATTGTTATTATTTTACATTTGTAGTGTATAACCTAATTGATTGAAAAAACCACTAGTATGACACGAAAACTTTTAATCAGGGACCTCACGCTACGTGACGGTCAGCAGTCGGCTTTTGCCACGCGAATGAATCAATCGCAAGTCGATAGAGTATTGCCTTATTACAAGGATGCCAATTTTTACGCCATGGAAGTTTGGGGAGGAGCTGTCCCCGATTCGGTAATGCGTTTTTTGAATGAAAACCCTTGGGACAGGTTAGAGAAGATCCATCATGTTATTGGCGGGGTATCTAAATTGACCGCGCTTTCCCGCGGACGGAACCTGTATGGTTACGCTCCCTATCCCGACGAGATTATCGATGGTTTCTTCAAAAATGCTGTTGCTTCGGGATTGGATATCATGCGTATTTTTGATGCTTTGAATGATGTGGACAATATCAAATCGAGTGTCACATCTATTAAGAAATATGGAGGAATGGCCGATTGTGCGGTTTGTTACACCATAGATCCGAAATATGATGAGATACCTTCTGCCGGAGATAAAAAAAGAGGATTATTCGGACTCTTTTCCAAGAAGAGGGAAATTGGAGATGCTCTCCACAAACCTATTTTTACGGACGAGTATTTTTTGAATAAGGCGAAAGAGATGTTAGCCCTGGGTGCCGATATGGTTACCATAAAGGACATGAGCGGGCTGATACCTCCCTCAAGGGTAGCTACGTTGATACCTATGTTCAAGGAACAGTTGGAAGTGCCTATCGATTTTCATACCCACTGTACGCCTGGATTCGGGTTGGGAGCGGTGTTCACCGCTATTATCCATGGTGTGGATATTGTGGATACCGTCATCTGGAATTTTGCCGGTGGCCCGGCAGCTCCGGCCATAGAGTTGGTCTATGTTTTTTGCAAGAAGCTGGGTGTTGAGCTGGATGTGAATATGGAGGCTGTGGCGAAGATCAATGAAAACTTATTCGATATCCGCAATGAATTGGAAGCATATGATGCTGTAAAACAGTTCCCAAGACCGTTTAATCCATTAACCGATATCCTTCCCCCGGAAATTAACAAGGAATTTGACAAAGCTATTAAAGCTGTTAATGACAATGATGAGATAGCATTGCTGGACGCCTGCCATGCTATTGAAACCTATTTCAATTTCCCAAAACCGGACGAACGTGTCAAAGAGGCAGAGATTCCCGGCGGAATGTACACCAATATGGTCGCCCAGTTGAAACAGGTCCATTCACTTGACATTCTTCCCGAGGCGATGAAGTTGATCCCCAGTGTCCGCCTTGATGCAGGCTTGCCACCTCTGGTAACGCCTACCAGTCAGATTGTGGGAGTACAGGCTGTGAGTTCGGCATTGAACCTGAAGAACGGTCGTCCCAAATATGCGAACCCTTCTAACCAGTTTGTGTCACTTGTAAAAGGGGAGTACGGAAAAACACCTGTGCCGGTAGATCCCGAATTCCGGTTGCAAATTGCCGGTATCCGGGAAGAAACGCCTTATGATACCTCGGCCTACAAACGTCAGGAAAATCCCTTACTGGAAGAGTATGGAGAGGTTCCTCTGGCAAAAGATGAGAAAGAAGAACTTCTGCTGGAATTGTTTCCTACTGTCGCTGCAAATTATTTGAAAGGGCAGCGACAAAAAGAATGGAGTGATGCACAAGATGAAAATCTTTCTCCGGTAGAGGAAAGAGATGAATTATCCGGGCAGGTGATCTTGCAAACAACTGAAAGTAAGGATACAAAGACGCAGGAGGCTGTTGATCCTCAAATGAAAGGAAAGTATGTAGAATCTCCTAAAGGATATTGTGTGATGTGTCCGATGCCGGGTAATATTTTGCAGATTGCTGTAAAAGAAGGGGATAGAGTGGAAAGAGGTGATAATATCCTTGTGCTTGAAGCCATGAAAATGGAAAACAACGTTGAGTCGGAAGTCTCAGGAATTGTACACCATATTTTTGTCCACCAGGGGGAGACGGTGATGGAAGGAATGCCGTTAATAGAAATTATCTGATGGGAAATATCATTTTTTGAACATCCTCTATTTTTATTTGTTGAATAATTGAAGTTCTCTGCGATATTAATCGTGGAATTGTTCATATGAAGGAAAACCGGTGCATTCAGTGTCGGGGATTTTTCTTTGGAGCCGGTTATTTAAAAAGTATGGAAGGAAATAGAGAAGCAATCAGTATCCGTGAACTGGATAGATCCAATTATCCCGAATTCAGAAGCGAGCTGACAGCGCTTTATCTCCATGCTTTTACTACCGGTGAGTATGCCCAGTATATCGCTTCCGAAACGGTGGAAGCCACATTGGACGGTATAATGCAGGATGG
>LUYY01000006.1 GCA_001603415.1 Bacteroidales bacterium Bact_07
GTGTTTGTTGCCGTTTCGTTGGTTGTTATACTTACATTTGCTTTTATAGTCAGAGAACTTGCTTTTGCCCCCGATGATGCCAACTGGGAAAGCATGAAAAGCAAGCCCGAAAAGGTTGAACCCATTAAACTACCATCGGATGTTTCATCGGAAAACGATGAGATAGATAAAAAATACGAAACTACCAACCCAGACGAGGGAAAGGCTAATATTGAGTCAACTAACCTGCAGCAAACGGAAACGGCCGAAGATGTTATTGAAAAAAATTTAACCCAATCCAAACCAGCAAAAACCACATCGCCCATTTTCAGCCTTGTTGTAGGCAGTTTCGCCGAGAAAGCTAATGCACAGAAATTTGTTAACAACCTTAAAGCAGAAGGCTATAAGGCCGAGGTTTACAACAGACCAAACGGAAAGTACCTTGCTGTGGTTGGCCGCTATAGTAGTAAGGAGGAAGCTAATACTCAAAAAGAAAAGTTGAAAAATAAGTTTCAGGGAATTTGGATTATTAGCCGATAACAATGAATAAAGTAAAGCAGTGTACCTATCCACATATTGGAACTGTAACCTATACCTATAGAACTGGAAGTAAAAGAATTACGCTTAGAGTAAAAAAGGATAACTCAATACATGTAACCATTCCTTTTTTGGTAAAGTTCTCATTTGCTGAGGAATTCGTTATATCCAAAACCGATTGGATAGTAACAAGACTGCAAGAAAACCTCAAGCATAGCAATCCAATTGTTGAGTTTAAAACTAAGTACCATAAAATTCGATTGCAAGCTGATAGCATCATTTCAAAAAATAGGGTTATAAAAAGAGGGAATGAAATTTTAATTTACCATCCCACGTCTGTAGAACCTTCCAGTAAAGAATTGCAGGAGTATGCCAAAAAGGTTATTACCGAAGTGCTGCGAGCCGAAGCGAAATACTATTTACCGGGCAGGGTAAAGGAATTAGCCACTCTATATGGTTTTGGGTTCGGCCATGTTACCATCCGTAACTCAAAATCGCGTTGGGGGAGCTGCAGCGGGAAAAACAACATCAGCCTAAGTCTTAGGCTATTGTATTTACCCGATAATCTTATCGATTATGTGATACTTCACGAACTTTGCCACACTAAGGAGAAAAATCATGGCCCAAGGTTTTGGCAACTCTTAGATTCGGTTTGTGGAGGAAATTCTAAAAACCTATCGAAGGAACTAAAGAAACTCCCTCTTCTGCTTTAAAAAACTGACTTTCAGTATATCTTCTAACCGTAAACTATTCTTCAAGCGAGTTAATTCGTTCAGCCAGTTCAACCACCTCATCGTAGAATTCATTGGCCAATTTCTGAAAATCGACTTTGTGCGGTTTGCCTCTGGTATAGGATTTTTTTGAGATTTTTGAGATAATTTCCTGTTCAAGTATCATTATATCGGAGATGATATCGAGAACCCGTTCCTGTGATATTGGCTCAGAGTAAGCTAGCTGGGTATAGCACTCATCGAGTAGGTGCTTCACCATATGCTTAATATCCTTTTTTAGGTCTTTAACGCTTGACATATCAAAAAAACGGTATCAATTTTCCATATAAATATAAACTATTTCTGAAAAATCAAGCATGGGAAAAGATATTTTTTAATAAAAAATTGCAAGCCATATACCCAGAAATCGATTAGTATCCGTAAGCCTTACCCTCAATTTTTTCAGGTTTTACCCGAAAAACCTTAACATTTTTAAGGGCAGGTAAGCTATAATCAAAATTATCGCGGCCAGTGTACTTTTTCATGATGATGTTCATGTAATGCTTTTTCTCATTCATATCGCAAATTTCCTCAACTTTCCCATAAATAAGCACGCTACGATATTTCATGGAATATGAACAAGCAACTTCTTTGTGTTGGTAACGCAAAAGGTAATCGGAACTAAATGCCACGCAAACATTGGGGTTTTGTTTCCAAATCTCAATCTTTTTCCCTTCTGGACCTGAATGGAGGTAAAGGGAACCATCGTGGAAGCCAAAGTTAAAGGGTAGAACATAGGGTTTACCATCCAAATCGACCATGCTAACATGGCATACTTCTGTTGAACTTATAACCAGTTCAATTTCCGATTGCAGATCAATAGTGCGTGACTTCATTGCAACAACTTGTTTTTGTTAATCAATACAAATTAAGTAAAAATAGATGATGTTCAACCTTCTTAAACACCATTTTAAATTTTTATGGTTCTTTTTGCCAGGTAACCAAGAATCAGTACAGGCGAGGTGGCAATAATATGAAGCAACCATTCAATTCCGGTAAGAGGAACAGTTCTAAACACCTCGCCGCCAAATTGCACAATCGCAAATTGACCTAACAGAATGGTTAACGCTATGGTTACAAAGAGTTTATTGGACGAGAAACTGAATATACCTACGCCCCCAAATAACCTGCGAGCATTGAATAGGTTCCAAAACTGGATTAATACAAAGATATTAAAGAAACAGGTTAGTTCCTTACTGCTAAAGCCATCATCATATTTATAGAACAAAAGTAAACCGACCAGAATAATGTAGAAAATAATTGCAGTCGCTATTAGATACCTTAAGATGCCAGCATTCAAAATAAACTCACGGGGCGAGCGGGGCTTTCGTTTCATTATTTCTGAATGCGGTGGTTCAGTAGCCAATGCCAGAGCGGCAAATGTATCCATTATTAAGTTAACCCAAAGCATTTGGGTTACTGTTAAAGGCAAATCGATGCCCGTGAAGGGCCCTGTTAACACAATTGCAACAGCAACAAGGTTTATGGTGAGCTGAAAGTATAAGAATTTCTGAATGTTCTGGTATAGAGCCCTACCCCAACGGGTTGCATTAACAATACTTGAGAACGAATCGTCTAAAAGGATAATATCTGCAGCATCCTTAGCCACTTGAGTGCCAGACCCCATTGCCAATCCCACATCTGCCTGATTAAGCGCAGGAGCATCATTTGTACCGTCGCCCGTAACGGCAACCACATTATGTAGCTTTTGAAGTAGCGATACCATCCGTAACTTATCGGAAGGGCGAGCCCTATACATCACTTTTAAATCGGGCAAAACCTTTAACGCCTCATCATCGGAAAGTTTTTCGAAATCGGGCCCTGAAATGGACAAATCGTTGGAATGCTCGGTCAGCAAACCAGCATTTTTGCCTATGGCAATGGCTGTATCCTGATTGTCGCCTGTAACCATTTTAACATCGATACCTGCTATATGGCATTCATTAATAGCAGCAGCAACTTCATCACGCAACGGGTCGGCAATTCCAACTATTCCCAGGAATATTAAACTATTGGGCATTTCGGAATCACTTAAACTTTCAGAGAGTACCTCGGAATAAGCAAATGCAATGGTTCGCAAGGCTTTAACCTGGTATTCCTTCAGCTTTTCATGTATGTGGTCACTAACCGTTTGTGAGCTACACATGGTTAGTACCTTTTCGGGTGCACCTTTAACCAATAGTAATCTTTTCCCCAAATCAACGGAATGGCCCACAGTTATCATATACTTTTTTTCCGAGGAAAAAGGATGCTGAACATCAACCTTAAAACTATCGCGAAGCAGGCGGTAATCCACACCCAACTCATTTAGCCATAGCAAAAGCGCACCATCGGTAGGATTTCCAACAACAGTGGTTGGTTCTTTTGAAAAATCGAGATGAGCGGTTGAGTTTACAGCCAGCGATAGTTTTACGAGTGTCGAAAGATTTTTGGTATCGCTATCCTGTAGGAAGTCATAGTCAATCACGCGCATGCGATTTTGGGTAAGAGTACCGGTTTTATCGGTACAAATCACCGTAGTAGCGCCCATGGTTTCAGTAGCCTGCAACTTTCGAACCAGGTTATTTTCTGCCGTCATTTTACGCATGCTGTAAGCAAGGCTAAGAGTTACGCTCATGGAGAGTCCTTCGGGCACAGCCACAACAATAAGGGTCATGGAAACCATGAAATAGTTGAGAAGGTGGCTCAACAGATTACTATCAAGTAAAATGCCTGCAGAAAAAATATCGATATTTAATAAGGCTGCAATGGCAAGGCCTGATGAAATAATAAGAAATGCCGATACTAATAGTAAAAGCAACTGTCGTTTTGAATTATTGGGATAAGGTAGAGGAATTTTGAAAGGCACCCTTAACCAGCCAAGTATTGCATTGATTGAAGGAACCCAGTATTTGGCCAAGATGATAATAATGGAAAGCACTACAACTGCCACTACATATTCCTGCTCAAAGGTAAAGTCGTTGACGGGGTTCACCAAATCAAAAATGGTGAGAATTACAAAAGCAAGAATGGCTATAAAGAACGCTGCTGAACTGATATACTCGCTTAGTTTTTGAAGCTGTTTGGTTAACGGAGTTGGGTTATTCACCTCAACCGTAGCAGCGTGAGCCGTTTTACCAATTTCGGTACTGTCGCCAACTGCGGTTGTCTGGTAAACACCATGGCCATCGGTAACTGTTGTGCCCTTGAGTACCAGATTGGGCGAGTAGGTTGTTTTATAGCTATTGGTTGGTGTTGAGGTTTTATTTGTTGAAGGCTCACCGGTAAGTGATGATTCGTTGACAATTAAAGAAACCGATTCTAAAAGAATGCCATCGGAAGGGATTTCATCACCTCGGTCAACAATAACAATATCCCCAACCACAACATCGCGTTTGGGAACCGAGGTAACACCACCGTTACGAATAACCTTTACGTGCAACTCATCGTTAACGCTGTTAAGCAATTCAAACTCCTTTGAGGCTTTGTACTCATTTATAAAAGCCATGACCGTGGCTAGCAGAATTGCTACTACTATTCCAACCCCCTCGAGGTAATGCCCATTGGTTAAGCCAACTGCAATGGCAATGATGGCTGCCACTATAAGAATCTTAATTATAGGGTCTTCAAACTTTTCCAGCAGTAATTTCCACCATGGAGTTTGAGGCGGAGGAGTAATTATGTTTTCACCGTAACGATTTCTGTTTTGTATAACCTCACTATCGGTTAAACCCTTATATACGCTCATGATTCAGAAAAATAAACTACACAAAGAAAACAAAAAGATTTAAGAATGGTTGGTCGAATAGTCAAAAAAATTTACGTTTGCAGTTAAATTGAACTAACAACTTTTCACAAAATGGGAAGAGCATTTGAATACCGAAAAGCACGTAAGCTAAAGCGCTGGGGAAACATGGCAAGGGTGTTCACCAGGCTGGGAAAAGAAATTACCATGGCAGCAAAAGCCGGTGGCCCTGACCCCGAAACTAACCCCAAACTCCGACTGCTAATCCAAAATGCAAAGTCGGAGAACATGCCTAAAGAGAATGTAGAGCGAGCCATAAAACGGGCAACCGATAAGGACACTAAGGATTATAAGGAAGTGGTTTACGAGGGCTACGGGCCTCATGGCATAGCCATATTGGTTGAAACGGCTACCGATAACCCAACAAGAACCGTAGCCAATGTTCGCAGCTACTTCAACAAGTATGGAGGTTCGCTAGGAACCACAGGCATGCTCGATTTCATATTCGAACGTAAATGTTCATTCAAGGTTGCCAAAAACTCTGACATCTCGATGGAAGACCTGGAGCTTGAACTCATCGATTTTGGGGTAGAAGAAGTTTTTGCTGAGGATGAAACCATAATGCTATTTGCTGAGTTTACTCAGTTTGGCCCAATACAAAGATTTCTGGAAGAAAAAGGATTAAACATCATCAGTTTCCAGTTTGAGCGAATTCCAAACGATACCAAAAAGTTAACCCCGGAACAACAGGCTGAAGTTGAAAAACTTATTGAAAAAATTGAGGAAGATGAGGATGTAACTAATGTTTTCCACAACATGGCAGCTGAATAAGTTTTCGTTACTTATAATGGTATAAACTCAAATGGCCACTTTGATTAGTGGCCATTTCCCATTTATGCATGGAAAAGCAAAACCGGAACATCGGCTTGGTAAATCATTCGTTTAGCAAGCGATGGGTTAAAAATCTTATAGAGCAAGTTCCTTTTTACCGAAGTTAACGCAACAAGGTTAATGTGATTCTTTGAAATGTAGTCAATCACGCTTTTCTCGTTCCCCTTTCCAACGATAACCTCACAAGTAATTGGAATTCCTGTGGTAACGCTATTGATATAGTCTTTAGTGGTATTCATCAGAGCCTTAACACCGGGAGTATCAGGTTTGTCGGTAATATGAATGCAATGCAGCTCAACCTGGAATGGTGAAACAATCCTAAGGAGTTTTCGAATGGATAGGTTATCGTTTTCATCAAAATTGGTTATGTAAAGTACCTTTTTTACTTCGTCTATTCCCTTAAGGACTGCCTTTTCGGGTATTACAAGTAGCGGGATATGGGTTTCGTCCGACACCTCAGTGGCCACGCTACCCACCAGTTCGGTGCTCCTGTACCCTTCGCCTTTGGTTCCCATTATAATTATTCCAGGCCTATAACGTTTGCTTGCCTCAATAATGCCATAGGCAGCATAACCTTCGCGGAGTGTATAGCCAATTTGCACATCACCATATCCCATTTGGTCAGCAAATGCCTTAAGGCTTTCGTAAAACTTTATTAACCGCTCCTTGGCAGAACTATAAAGAGCATGATAGTTCATGTCAAAATCGATTTGAATGCTGGCCACATCGGTAAAGGGTATCATATCAACCACGGGCGAGTTGAATACATGCAGCAACTTAATTTGAGCATTATACTTGGAGGCAAGCATAACTGCATAACGTGCAGCATTTTGCGATGGTTCTGAAAAATCAACAGGTACAAGGATTTTCCTAAGTTGTTGTACAACTTTTTTTACATCCTCAGCATGCCGCAATGCCGAAAGCAGTTGCAATGCCTTTTCGGCATCGGATTCGCGTATTTGCACTTTAACCCCTTCGGCAATGGCTCCCTGAAGAACGTTTGCATTTTGTAAAAAACATTCTATGCCATTTGCCTCGAGGTACGATTTTAGCACTAAAGCTTTTGAATTACTTTCAGTTGCTATCACTATTAATTTATCTTCCATGACATATTAGTTTTTCAATAAATTTAGGATACTGAAAAGCAAAAGTCAAGCATTTTAAAAAAAAAGGCTGCCAAAAGGCAGCCT
>LUYY01000072.1 GCA_001603415.1 Bacteroidales bacterium Bact_07
GCCCTGTTGGCCATTATGGCAGGCATGTATGCCGTTTATCACGGACCCGACGGACTCAGGAATATAGCAAGAAATATCAATGTGCTTACAGGGGTGCTTGCATCAGAAGTTGAAAAATATGGTTACCGTCAACTGAACACCGCATTTTTCGATACGCTCAAAATCGAACTTCCGGCATCAACCAGTATAGACCGCCTGCGCTCATTGGCCCTCGAACAGAAAATCAATTTCAGGTATATTGACGAAAAAACCATTGGTATCAGTCTCGATGAAACCACATCCTTAGGAGACGTAAATCTGATTTTATGTGTTTTGGCCCAGGCAGCAGGAAGGGTTTGCAATGAATATATCTGTAAACCTGCAGAATGCGAAAAAATAGAAACCTTCCCTGCTTCTTTCAAGCGCACCAGCGATTTTCTGACGCATCCGGTTTTCAATACCTATCATTCCGAAACTTCGATGATGCGTTACATCAAGAAACTGGAAAATCGCGACCTGGCGCTGAATCGCACTATGATACCCCTGGGAAGCTGCACCATGAAGTTAAATGCAGCGGTAGAGATGTTTGCACTGAGCTGGCCTGAATTTAATGCTTTGCATCCTTTTGTTCCTGCAGATCAGGCTGAGGGATACCACCAGATGATCAACGAAATGGATCGTATTCTCAGCGAAATCACGGGATTTGCCAAGGTTTCCTTCCAACCCAACAGCGGGGCTAACGGAGAATATACCGGTTTGCTCATTATCCGGCAATATCACCTGAACCGCGGAGAAGGACACCGCAATGTGTGCCTTATTCCTTCTTCGGCCCACGGTACCAATCCTGCTTCGGCCCACATGGCAGGTATGGAAGTGGTTGTTGTTAAATGCGATGAAAACGGCAATATCGACATCACCGACCTAAAAGCCAAAGCAGAGCAGTATAAAGACCGTCTGGCCGCCTTGATGGTTACCTATCCTTCTACACATGGAGTATTCGAAGAAGAGATTCTTGAAATTGTTGATATCATCCATCAATACGGGGGCCAGGTTTACATGGATGGTGCCAACATGAATGCCCAGGTAGGATTAACCAGCCCCGGCCGTATTGGCGCAGACGTATGCCATTTAAATCTTCACAAAACCTTTGCTATACCTCACGGAGGAGGTGGACCCGGAGTCGGACCCGTAGGGGTTGCTGCGCATCTCGTTCCTTTCCTTCCCGGACATCCGGTGGTTAAGACAGGTGGAGAACAGGCCATTACACCTGTGGCAGCCGCTCCCTTTGGCAGCCCGCTGGTGCTTACTATATCGTATGCTTACCTCAAGTTGATGGGCGGACAAGGATTGACCGATGCCACACGCTATGCCATACTAAATGCCAACTACCTGAAAGCCAGGCTTGAGAAACATTATAAGATTTTGTACACGGGTAAAAATGGCCGGGTAGCCCACGAAATGATACTGGATTGCAACAAATTCATGCAGACGGCCAATGTACAAGTTATTGATATTGCCAAACGTCTGATGGATTATGGTTTCCATGCCCCTACCGTAGCCTTCCCCGTTCATGGCACGCTGATGGTAGAACCTACCGAAAGCGAACCTATTGAAGAACTTGACCGGCTGGCAGAGGCACTTATCAAAATCAGGGAAGAAATCGCAGCCATTGAAAACGGGCAGGCCGACAAGCAGAACAACCTTATCAGGAATGCCCCGCATACTGCAGCCATGGTGATAAAATCGAGCTGGGACAAGCCGTATAGCCGCGAAGAAGCAGCATTTCCCTTGCCCGGTATGGAAGCCGATAAATACTTCCCTCCGGTAGCCCGCATCGACGATGCTTATGGCGACCGAAACCTAATCTGCACCTGCCAGGTGTTCGATTCGGAAGCTTATAGTTAATAGATTGGTTTCTAAGTAAAAATGGGGCTGTCTCGAATATTGGGGCAGCCTTTTTTCATATTTTCATCCGCCGAAGATTCGACGTTTGTCCTGCCGGGGTTGAGCAGGCGGATTTGTATTTTTATCCCTGCTTTACCCTCCTCTTTTGCTGATCTATAAATCAAGTATATAGAGCACTAGCATTCAACAAGTTTCAGAAAAATCATACTATCCCGACGAATTATTTTTCTCCTTTAAAGTTGAGAAAGCTTGTTTTTTGAAATTATTCAATATATTTGCGTCGATAAGATATTTTGAATCAAAAATCTATTTCGAAATCTGCCAGGGCAAACCGACTGAGAACAAATCGACTAAAATAACATATCAACTATATTTACTACCAACTGTTAAGTGAAAGAATACTATGAGGACAGACCGGCCTAAAGGCAAAGAGGGGGTGAGTTGGGTGTTCGCCAGGGACGAACCGCTGAATGGGCCCGCAAATACCTTGCCCTACATGATACGGAGCAGGAAGTATAGATACGAAGAATCAGTAAAGCGTAGGCACAATAAGGATATCAGTGTTATTGGTGAGCTGTTAGGATAGTACGATAGCTGTAATACAATCTAAAATGGAAATAAGGGGTAACAAGGGGGGCAAATAAAGGAGTAGAACAACAGTAGCAACTAAAACAGAAAGAGAAAAACATGAGTAATGAACCCAAAGTAAGCCAGGCATTTATGAGCTTTGCAAAAAATGCACCTGAACATCAAAAGATATGGATGGAGGCTGTACAAAAATTAAGTGAGGCAAGTAAATTAGATAAAAAAACAAATGAGCTTGCTTATATTGCTGTCCTTGCGGCTTTAAGGTTAGAAGGAGGTATACCTTTTCATGTAAAACATGCAAAAAGCTTAGGAGCTTCGCGTGATGAAGTTATCAACGCGATTTTAGTAGGTTTACCCGCCGCCGGAAATGTAGTGATTCAATCAATTCCTATCGCGGTACAAGCCTATGATGAAAACGATTGAACATCTCCTAAAAAATTCGGGACTGCCGGGCCCAAGAGGCAATTTAGAACTTTTATACTCCTTTTCAAAAAATGCCACAAAAGAGGAGATAGATGAATGTTTATCCTATTATAAAGATAACTTGCATGATTCTCCGGAAGAATTTGTTGTAATGTGTGGGATAGTTGGGTATTGTATTCGAAATAAGGATAATATCCAAAATGCGCTAAATGTAACAAGACAATTTGCGACGCATAGTAGCTGGAGAATCAGAGAAGCAGTTGCCATTGGCATACAAGAAATTACAGAAAACCATACGAATGAGATAATGAATACTCTTGAAAAGTGGGCGAATGGGAATGACTTAGAAAAGCGTGCAGTTGTTGCGGCTTTATGTGAGCCCAAGCTTTTAAAAGAAAAATCATTTATTATTAAAATATTCGATATTCTTACTAAGATTACTATGAGTTTTGATAAGATCGAGGGGAAACTTACTGAAAGCCAGAATTCTTTACGAAAAACACTTGGATATGGATGGAGCGTTGCGATTGCTTCTCTTCCGTATGAAGGCAAAGAGGCATTCGAGAGTATTGCAAGATGCAGTAATAAACACATTAAATGGATTGTAAGAGAAAATTTAAAAAAGAAGAGACTAACTGTAATGGATAAAAAATGGGTTGAAAAAATGCTATCCACTTTCGTTTAACAGCGCATATATGCTTCACTCCAGGTAGTCATCCCAGGCTTTGACCCATTTTCACCACATGTATTGCTACGGTTAAAACCATATATATGAGCGGGATCTTATGCCTTATATAAAAATTGAAAATGCTAATCAAAACATTAAAAAAACAGATTTAATTTATGCTTTTTAACTCTATTGATTTTGCCATTTTCTTGCCGATAGTTTTTATACTCTATTGGTTTGTAACCAACAAAAACCTGAGACTTCAAAACTTATTTATCGTTGCGGCAAGTTATGTATTTTATGGATGGTGGGACTGGAGGTTTTTATCCTTAATTTTATTCAGTACCGCAGTTGATTACTTCGTTGGTTGCGGGCTGGGAAAAGAAGAAAATCAGAGGAAAAGAAAGCTTTTACTTTTAACAAGTATTTTAGTAAATCTCGGTTTTTTAGGTTTTTTCAAGTATTACAACTTTTTCCTCGACAACTTCATAGCCGCATTCTCATTTTTTGGGGCAGAAATACAAGCAAACTCATTAAATATTATTTTACCCGTGGGTATTAGTTTCTATACATTTCAGACCATGAGTTATTCTATTGATGTATACAAACGAAAACTTGAACCCACAAAAGATTTTATTGCTTTCTCGGCATTTGTCAGTTTCTTTCCTCAATTGGTTGCTGGTCCTATTGAGCGGGCAACACATCTGTTACCACAATTTTACAAAGAACGAACTTTCGATTATTTAAAAGCAGTTGATGGAATGCGGCAAATCCTTTGGGGATTTTTCAAAAAATTAGTAATTGCAGACAATTGTGCCAAATATGCAAATTTGATTTTTAATAATTCAGCTGACTATTCGGGTAGCACTTTAGTTCTGGGGGCAATATTCTTCACATTTCAAATTTATTGCGACTTCTCAGGATATTCAGACATTGCCATTGGAACCTCCCGGCTATTTGGTTTTAACTTAATGCGAAACTTCAATTATCCCTATTTTTCAAGAGATATTGCAGAATTTTGGAGACGTTGGCATATATCATTATCGACCTGGTTTAGGGATTACTTATATATCCCCTTAGGAGGAAGCCAGGGCAGCACCTGGATGAAAGTGAGAAACACATTCATTATTTTTATTGTGAGCGGATTTTGGCACGGTGCTAATTGGACCTTTATTGTATGGGGAGCATTGAATGCGCTTTACTTTTTACCACTTTTATTAACGAATAAAAACAGGAATCACCTGGATACGGTTGCACAAGGGAAAATGCTTCCAAGTATAAAAGAACTTTCGATGATGGTATTAACATTTACGTTAACTGTTTTTGCCTGGATTTTTTTCAGGGCAAATAATATTGAACACGCAATTGCCTACATTTCTGAAATATTATCGCCTTCTCTTTTCACCCTACCGAAATTTGCTGAAATAGAAAAAGCCCTAGTAATACTACTAGTTGTTGCAATCTTTGTTGTAATTGAGTGGATAGGAAGAGAGCAACAATATGCTATCGCGAATATAGGAATAAATTGGAAACCTTCTTTTCGGTATGCCTTATATTATGCTATTATTATTACAATCATGTGTTTAGGAGGTAAAGAACAACAGTTTATTTATTTTCAATTTTAAGCTATGAAAAAGTTCATTTTAAAAATTATTTACTTGTCTCTTCCGATTTTGGTGATAGCCATAGTAATGGAAATACTTTTAAGAAATATCCCCAATGACTATTTATTGAAAAGTCAATACTTAGATAAGCATTCGTCTGAAA
>LUYY01000338.1 GCA_001603415.1 Bacteroidales bacterium Bact_07
CAAATAATCAGAGAAAATGAATATTACAAAGATGGTCAGCATGATAGACCTTCGGGATTAATCTTGCCCAATTCCTTCTGAAAGCTTTTCCAGACATATCGGAATCCAGGGCAACCGGAATAGATGGATCGGACAGTAAATCTTTCTGAGTTCAATTGGCGAATTCTATTCATTTTGATATTTCGCCATAAATTGATAACAGGAAAACCTTTGATATCTCGGCGTTTCAGGATTCGAAATAAAGCAATACAAGATTTAGCCTGTTTACAGGGTATACCGCCAATGCTT
Organism: Bacteroidales bacterium Bact_07; assembly: GCA_001603415.1. Lineage (GTDB taxonomy): Bacteria > Bacteroidota > Bacteroidia > Bacteroidales > Tenuifilaceae > Tenuifilum. The sequence continues at coordinate 289 of LUYY01000338.1, forward strand.
TAATAATAACTGCAAATGCTTCAATAGTATCTTACAGATTCAAATAATAAAAAAAAGAAATATTTATGTTTTGAATCTGTGGGTTTCTTTTATGGGTATTGGCGCAGCCCACTTTGATAGTTCAATGAGCGCTTGCGCGAATTGTACAACAAAACGGGGGTGCTGTTTCTGGTCTTAACAGCCTGCTGAGCTTTTGCCGGATTCCTGGAGTGGGCGCGTTTCCGCCAGGCGGACTTTAAGGATAAAGCAAAGCAAAAGCAGTTGTTAGATAGAGTGAAGCTGAGAATCTAAGAATTAGTTAACATCACAAGAAAATAGTTGAATATGGAGGGTGGGTAGATTATGTTTGTAGAAAGCAAATTGAAAAAGAGTATCAATAAAACCATTTGTATTGTTTTATTGATATGTATTAGTCTGTTTTATACAAGTGTTCCGTCAAAAGGAGAAATTGTTGAAGCAAAGGTTATCTATGTTCAGGCAAATCAGATGGAGCAGAATCTTCAAAGTATCATTAATTCAGCATCTCCGGGTTCTATCATTGTATTGCCTGAAGGAGAGTTTCAATTCAGCAGTAATATAACCATTAACAAATCGCTTGTATTGAAAGGCGAAAGCACTGAAAAAACCGTATTCAGCCTGGAGGGCTGGACTGAATTTCGTATTAGGGCTAATGATGTAAGAATACAAGACATCAAGTTTATAGGTTATGTCGACTGGGATGACTCCTCAGATATGAGAAGGGCCATTGACATTGGGAATTGTCAAAACTTCTGTATTATCAACTGCGAATTCATTGATTCGGGATATACGATCAACATCATTGGCGATGATGCCAAAGGTGTTATTTCCAACTGTATATTCAGAGGCTGCAGATGTGGCGTAGCGGTCTACGGGGACGAGGGTTCCAGTTGGGATGAACAACTAAAGTTTGGTATGGAAAATGGGGATAATGCAGTATTTGTGGAGGATTGTTTATTTGACAGAACGATTGGGATCGGTTCCAACAATGGTTCAAAATATGTATTCAGATACAACGAATTCATAGGCGACTCCAGAGCCAAAGGTCAGTGTATTGATGTTCATGGCCTGGAATGGTCGGGGTATTCTCATGGAAGCAGGAGTTATGAGATATACAATAATATTATACATCATGATTCAAATCATTTTACAGGTATATGGATACGGGGGGGAGATGGTGTCATATTCGATAATGATATCAATGATTGCAGTCCTGCCATAATGGTTTCTCACAGGACAACTCCCCATCCGCCTACCGACACATATCCTGGTGATGACCAGACAAGGGCATTGTATGCATGGGGAAATACACTAAATGGCGAACCTGTTGGCGTGCATGTCAGAAGCAATCATGACTATCTTTTGCAGGAGGGTCGGGATTTCTTCAATTATAAAATGCCCGAATACACACCCTATACCTACCCACATCCCCTTACTGTGGATTTGGTGATCCCTGAGCCGGAAAGCTGGGATTCAAAAGCCGTCATCAGTGAAGGAATACATGCTCTTGGAGCTGAAAATGAAGGACGGCTAACAGCGGAATTTGATTTCGTCCCAAATGTCGATGATATTAACGGCTTAATAGGGTATGCCGATTCCGATATCGAAATTGAAGGAGAAGACGCGCTCTTTATCAGTATCAGTACTTTGGGCAGTAAATTAAACGCAATAGACGGTGATGAATACAAGGCGATAAACCAGATATCCTACACCGAAGGCGAAAAATATCATATAAAAATACAGATGGATTTTGACACGAAAAAATATGATGTATGGGTGACACCGGAAAATGGCAGCGAGCTTCAGCTGGCTGATGATTTTTCTTTTCGTGTTGATACCGCAGACGACCTTGGACAGATATGTTTAAAAAGCGGAAGTGATGGAGATTTCACAGTCATTGGGCACATTGTTTTCATCCTTCCTCCGGAAAAGGAAGCGGACTGGCTTGCCGTGGGCGACTTTGCGGATACAAGCGGACTATATGTGTTTGATAAGGGATATGAAGGCGAAGTAGAGATCGAATATGACTTTATACCTTACGAAAATGAAATAGATGGTGTTGTGGGATTTGCCGGATACGGGACGAATGTTACTGCATTTAAGAATTTATATCTGATGTTCCGGGCCAACACCAGCGGAGGTTTAGAAGCATTTAACAAAGATATTAGTTTTTACACCGCAACAAATAGTGTGCAATATGAGAAGGATAATGTTTATCATGTTAAG
>LUYY01000073.1 GCA_001603415.1 Bacteroidales bacterium Bact_07
TGAATTAGCTTTTTGCAAAAAGGCTTTCGGAATAATTGTCCAAAAAGATTTTTTTACGTATAAATTATGGTTAGGTGTAACGGACAATTCCCCGGAAGCCTTTTTCAATTAAAAGAAAAAAAGAATGAGTAAAAAGTCTATCATTTCAATTATAGCGCTGATACTTGCATCGTCCTTGACAGACCTTGCGCAGGTTAAGGTAATGGTATGGAACGATGAGTTTAACTATACCGGACTGCCTGCAAGCGATAAATGGGGTTACGATGTAGGAGGTGGAGGCTGGGGTAACAATGAGTTACAGTACTATACCAATGCCCGTTCCGAAAATGCCCGCGTTGAAAATGGAAATTTGATCATCGAGGCCCGCAAGGAACAATATGAGGGGATGGAGTACACCTCAGCCCGTTTGGTTACCCGCCAGAAAGGCGACTGGCTTTATGGCAGGGTTGAGGCTTATGCCAAGCTGCCATCGGGCAGGGGTACCTGGCCCGCAATCTGGATGCTACCCACTAACTGGGTTTATGGCAACTGGCCCAAAAGTGGTGAAATCGATATTATGGAGTATGTTGGTTACGATCCGGGTGTAGTTCATGGAAGCATTCACACCGAAGCCTATAACCATGTTCTTGGCACTCAAAAAACCGCCACATACTCTGTACCCGATTCCGAAACCGCTTTTCACCTTTACGCACTTGAATGGACACCTGAAAAAATTGATATCTATGTGGATAACAATAAGTACTTCACCTTTGCCAATGAGCATAAGGATTACAAGACCTGGCCATTCGACCAGGTGTTTCACCTGATCCTTAACATCGCTGTTGGCGGCAACTGGGGCGGAGTGCAGGGTGTTGATCCCAATATCTGGCCACAAAAAATGTATGTGGACTATGTTCGGGTTTATCAATACATTGATGCCTCGGCCTTGAAGGTTTCGGGCCCTGAATACGTTTCCCCCAACCAAACAGGCGTGGCTTTTAGCATCCAAAATGTTGCCGACGCAACATTTAATTGGAGTGTTCCGGCCGATGCTATTATTGTTAGCGGCCAGGGAACCAATTCAATTGTTGTTAACTGGGGTAATACATCCGGAAATGTAACGGTTGAAATTACCCATCCACAAGCCGGTGGCACCTATACTCGAACGGTTAAAACCGCAGTTGTTCCAACTGGCGAAAAGTATAGCGTGCTAAATGTAAAAGAAAATGGACTAATGGGTTGGGCTGGTCTTAATACCAGCCCCAACACCATTACTTTATCAACCATCGATACCCTTTTGAAGGTGAAATACAGTATTACTAAACCTGAAGATTTTCCCTATTTTACCTACACTTTTCAAACTCCGGTGGACATGAGCAACCTTACGGTTCTAAATGTTGATATGATGACCTACAATAAAAGCAAATCGGTGGTTATGCGTGCCGACCTATTCGACTCCGACGGTCGTCTTGCCGATGTTGCTCCTGTTTTTCGCTTTTACCCAGTTGAGCCAAATGGAGTTTTTCATTTTTTTCTCTTTCGATTTCAACAATAACTGGGGTTCGAACACTCCTGAATACGGAAAGCAGGTGAACTACCATCAAATTGCTGGTGTCCGTTTTTACGTGAACTATGGTATTTATGGTAAAGCAGCAAGCGACTCGTTATGGATTTCAGATATTGTCCTGAGTAATAAACTGCTTTCAATTTTTTCGCCTAACGATAAGCAATATGGCAAATTGGATATCTACCCCAATCCTGCATCAACCCATATCAAAATCAACTCAAACCCAATAAAGGGTAATATAAAAGTTCAAATAGTAAATATTGCAGGTATGCTCGTAAAAGAACTAATAGCAAATGCTGGAAGTGAAATTCCAATTGCTGACCTCCCAAAGGGGTTTTATAGTATAAAAATCACCTCCCAAACAACCACATTGGTTGGCAACTTTATTAAACTTTAGCCTTACAGGTTTAGCATAAAATCGATCAGGTTAGTATCGCTCTCAATTTTAAGTTTTTTCCTTAGCCTATACCGGCTTATTTCAACGCCACGCACGCTGATATTAAGTATTTGTGCAATATCCTTTGTGGTCATGTTTAGGCGAAGGTAAGCGCACAACCTGAGTTCACTGGGGGTAAGTTCCGGATACATTTCCTTTAACTTTTTGATAAACCCACTATGCACCTCATCAAAATGGTGCTCAAAACGCTGCCATTCTTTATCCATTTTTAAATCGTTATCGATATTCCGAATTAGCTCAAGCACCTCTTTCTGAGAAACGGGGTTTATCGATTTGGCTATTACCTCAAGCCTTAACTTAAGCCTATTAAGGAAATCGTTTTTATGTGCAATTTGCATAGCTATTGCAGCGAGTTCGCGATTTTTGTGCTCAACCTGAACCTGCAGATTTTCAGTCTTAAGCCTTATGATTTCGCGTTCGGCTTCAAGTACTTGTCGTTTATGTTCTTCTTCCTTAACCTTTAACTCCAAATTCTTTTGCTCCTTGACCCTTGCGGTTGCTCGCTGAACCTTTCTACGAACGAGAATACGAAGTATGTAAAAAGCAACAACTAAAAGCACAAGGTATAAAACAAACGCGTACCATGTCAAGAACCATGGTCGTTCAACCTGAATACGAACAGATACAGGTTCGGAAACTCGTCCCATTGCATCGCGTGCGCGAACCATTATCTCGTATTCACCCTGGGCAAGTCGGCTAAAGTCCTTAACATTATCGCGCTGCCAAGGGCTCCAATCGTTATCGTATCCTTTAAGCAAAAAGCTAAAGGAGATATCGCCGGCGTTATAAACAGGTGCGGCAACCGTAACCCGGATTGAATTCTGATTAAAGGGGATATAAATACCACCTTTCCCTGATACTGTGTAATCGTTAATAATCACATCCTCATGCCGACCAATAGAACTAATACTTTTTATGACACAATGCAATTCGGTTCTCGTTTGCTCGGAACTGTATTGGCTGCTGTAGCATACCAACCCATTTTCTGTACCAATAAAAACGTAGTTCTGATTATGAACGTAGATATTTTCAAAAGAAGCAACAAGGTTTTCGCCAAATCGGCTAACAGGAGTTTGGTGAACACTTTTTGAGCCGTCGGCATTACGGACTAGCTTCAAAAGGCCGTTAGATTTAAGAATCCAGATATTACCCCTTTCATCCTCAACCATCCTCCTAACCCCTGTGGCATCGCCAATAATTCGATTTAGCTCATGGTAAGGCTCCATATTATCGGTAAGGGAGTTGTACCTGTAAATGCCCTGTGATGTAAGGAAAAGTACTTGATTTCCTATCTTCTCAACATTGATACCGAATTTAACCGGGAATCCTCTTGTATTATCGTAAAGGGATGAGAACCTAATGCTATCCTTGCTTTGGTTAAGCATAAGCTTATAAACCCCCTTATATCCATGCGCCATCCAAATACTTTCATTGTCATCCTCAACCAACAAACGCGACGACTCATTGAATCCTGCAACCTTTTTAAGGTATTTCCACTCCCCATTAACTTTTGAGTAAAGATGAAGCCCCTTATACTTTCCCACAAGCATTCTATCGGGAATGTAGCGTAGGGGAACAAAAATCCAAGAACCCTCTTCGGGCGATATCATTCTAACATTCAAACCTTTATCGATGATAAAGGTACCAAAGTTATGTCCACAGTATAGCCTGCCATCGCTTTCAAAGAGCGACCAAACCTGTCCTTTAGTTAAGGGAACCAATCGGAATGGCTTTGCACCATCAATAAAAGTGCCAATAGGCCACGAAGCCACGTAAAGCCCTTGATTTGTACCAACAAATATTTTCCCATCGAATATCTTGGTGGCATATACAGCCCCTTCCAAACCCAACCCCTCACCTATAAAGCTGAGCGGGGAGTTGAGTTCAATATAGTCGATGCCGTTATCCAGGCCCAGCCAAAGGTTGTTGGCGGCATCAACAAAAGTGCTCAAAATGGTATTATTCTGTAAGCCGGTGGCCTTATTGATAAATTTAACAAGGTTGCCCTGCTCATCGGTAATGATTAGCCCGTTTTGAATGGTTCCAAAGGCCACATAACCACCCTCAATCCTTGATGCCGAGAATATCTGATAAGATTTTAACATCTCGTTTGCCAAACCTTTCCATGGTGAAAAACTCACTCCGTCGAAAAGCCAAACACCATGGTTTATGGTTGCAAGTAGTGTTTTACCACCCGATATTTCAAAACATGCCCATATTTGCTTGCCCTTAAAAACTCCGTTATCGTTAAACCTCTCGAAATTTCCCTTATGATATCGGTAAATATTACCTTCCTTACCCTGCACGTAGTAGTTTCCATTCATTACAAACGAAAACTGTAAAGGCTCAGGTGCTTTGTAAGCGTTTATTTCACCCTTGCTATATTCCAAAATGTGACTAAAGGTTTGGAAAATGGCAGTTGTGCCTAACTTGAAAATGCGCCAAGCCTCATCAAAATTGACCTCGGATTTAGGAACATGCTTAATTAATGAGTGGTAAACCATATCGGCCTGACGGTGGTAAACAAAGTAACCTATCTCCTCAAAAGCGCCAACAAAGATTGTATCGCCACTACAAAGCACTGACCGAACAAGCTGATTATTTGGCAACGCAAACAAGTCCCACCGGTTACCATCGAAACGGAGAAGCCCATTGTTATTGGCAAAGTACATGAATCCACGGCTGTCCTGGCAAATGGACCAATTCTGGGTTCCTGCACCATACACCGATTTAGGGTAATGCTTTATGATGGGCAACCCTGTGGTATTTATCTGAGAAAAAGCATTGGTTGTTACAATCGCAAAAACTATGAAAATCAGCCTTCTCATCTAATTTTCTTTATTGAATTAGCATAGAAAGTTATGAATTAAAATCCAAATACAAAAAAACTTAATAAATTTCTATCATTATACAACTGGTTATCAAATCCTTAATCTCAGAAATCGATTTCGGTATTACAACACTTGTTAACCTTTTACTTCGGGCAGATATCAGCAAAAAAAGTAACTTTGTGCACCACAAGTAAACAAA
>LUYY01000074.1 GCA_001603415.1 Bacteroidales bacterium Bact_07
TCTTTAAACTTCGATTCCTATCCTCTTGTTTTGAAATTCAATAAATTAGCATTATATTTGGTAAAGGAAGTTTCTTTTTTAAAACCTAAAACCATGTCGAATGCTATGAATGCCGATACAAACCTTAGCGGAAAGCGAATAGTGATTGTTGACGACGATACGGTTAGCCGAATTTTCCTACGTGAATTGCTAACGCCATCGGGTGCGGAGTTAACCTTTCTGCGGAATGGCTATGAGCTCATTAAGTACCTTGAAACAAACCCCGAACCCAACCTAATCCTCATTGACGTTAAGCTACCCGACGCCGATGGGGTGGAGCTTGCTGCTCAAGTAATGGTAAACCGGCCAGGTTTAAAAGTAATTGCCGAAACCGCTTACGTAATTGATGGGCTTGACGCCAAATGCCAAAAATACGGATTAAAGGGTTGCATTTATAAGCCAATCAACCAGCAAGAGCTCATAAAACTTTTGCTAAAAGTTGTTGATTAACACATGGCGCTCGATACCTAATTTATTTTAAAAGGTTAATTTTACCGCATAATTTTAAATATTAATCCGATGAAACGCGATACTCAGATTTTTGAACTGATCGAAAAGGAGCGCCAGCGTCAAATGCATGGCATTGAGCTTATTGCATCAGAAAACTTTGTTAGCCCACAGGTACTGGAAGCCATGGGATCGGTATTAACCAATAAGTATGCCGAGGGCTACCCCGGAGCACGCTACTACGGAGGCTGTGAGGTGGTTGACCAGTCGGAACAGCTGGCCATTGATAGGCTCAAGCAGCTATTTGATGCTGAGTATGCCAATGTTCAGCCCCACTCGGGTGCACAGGCAAATATGGCTGTTTTTATGGCTGTTATGAAGCCCGGCGACACATTCCTTGGCCTCGACCTTTCGCATGGCGGTCACCTCTCGCATGGCTCGCCCGTTAACTTTTCGGGTATGTGGTACAAGGCCGTTTCGTATGGTGTGAAGGAAGAAACCGGCAGGGTTGATTACGATATGATGGAGCGCATGGCCATGGAGCATAAGCCAAAGCTTATTGTGGGTGGTGCATCGGCTTACTCGCGGGAGTGGGACTACAAGCGCATGCGTGAGATTGCCGATAAAGTTGGTGCTTTACTCATGATTGACATGGCGCACCCCGCAGGCCTTATTGCAGCAGGTTTGCTCGATAACCCCGTAAAATACGCCCATTTTGTAACCTCAACCACGCACAAAACCCTACGTGGCCCTCGGGGTGGTATCATACTTATGGGTAAGGATTTCCCCAATCCATGGGGGGTAACCACTCCTAAGGGCGAAGTAAAGATGATGTCGCAAATTCTCAACTCAAGCGTATTCCCCGGTGTACAAGGTGGCCCGCTGGAGCATGTTATTGCCGCTAAGGCAGTTGCCTTTGGCGAAGCCCTTCAACCCGAATTCAAGGAGTACCAAACCCAAGTGAAGAAGAATGCTGCTGCCATGGCTCAGGCCTTTATCGATAAGGGATATAAAGTGGTTTCGGGTGGTACCGATAACCACTCCATGCTTATCGACCTGCGTACCAAGTTCCCCGATATCACTGGGAAAAAGGTTGAAAACACTCTTGTACTGGCCGATATCACCATCAATAAAAACATGGTACCTTTCGATAGCCGTTCCCCATTCCAAACATCGGGTATTCGCGTTGGTACACCCGCAATAACCACCCGCGGTTTAAAGGAAAACCACATGCCTATTGTTGTTGATTTGATTGATAGAGTAATTTCCAATATCGATAACGAGAAGGTTATTGCCGAGGTAAGGGCTGAGGTCAACAAGCTGATGAACGATTTTCCTCTTTTTGCCTGGTAATTTACACCATAAATAATTTGACCCCAATGGCATACGCTGTTGGGGTTTTTTACTTAAATTGCATGAAAAATTAGTTGGCTATGGATACCTTTAGTATTGAACTTAACGAGATTGGTCATAAAAAATCGAAGCTGGTAAGGCTTTGGGTTGGTGGTGCAATTATTTTGATTGTAACCATTGCCCTTTCGTTTTACCTTATAGGTAGCGATATTACCCGTATTGCTTTACTTGTTCCCATTGTGTTGCAGGTTGTCATATACATCTACTTTGCTTACTCAACCTATAACGCACGGGTTTACATCCAATCCGATGCTTATGCCCTTGAGTACAAGTTTGGGATGCTAAGTAAAACTCCCCGAACTATCATTTGGGAAACCATCAACAAGGTTAAAATAGGCCCAACCTATATTGCTTTTTATAAACGTTCGGGCAAGCGTACTACCATTAGTTTAGGATGGTTGCCGTACATTAAGCTTAAGGAGATAAAGGAAAAGATTTGCGAGGTTGCCCAGTCAAAGGGCATAACCTGTGAATGGGCCGAGTATAAAAAGTATTCCTGAGATGGATTTCTGGCTTTATATCCTTGTTGTTTTGGTAGGTGCAGCAGCGGGATTTATAAATACATTGGCAGGCAGTGGATCGCTACTTACCCTGCCTGTACTCATTTTTCTTGGCCTACCGGCCAATGTGGCCAATGGCACTAACCGCATTGGAATTTTAATGCAGAGCATTGCTGCCATAGGTGGCTTTAAGCAGAAAAAGGTTTTTGAATGGGGCGAGGGTATTTGGCTTACGCTCCCCGCTGCAATTGGCGCTCTTATTGGTTCAATGGTAGCAGTTGATATCGATGAGAGGCTGATGAACCGAATTATTGGGGCGCTTTTAGTGTTCATGTTCGTTTTGCTGCTTGTTAAGCCCGAGCGGTGGCTCAACCCAACAAAGCCCGATTCTCATACCCGCCTAACGCCTTTACGATTTTTGGTTTTTATGGCCATTGGCTTTTACGGTGGATTTATTCAAGCTGGGGTTGGTTACTTTTTGCTTGCAGGGTTAGTTCTTGGGGCTGGCGTTGATTTGGTTAAGGCAAATGCCATTAAGGTGTTGATTACTTTTGTATTTACCGTGTTGGCTTTGGGTGTTTTTATCTACAACAAACAGGTTGATTACCTGATTGGCATTACCATGGGGGTAGGAAATATGTTAGGGGCTTGGGTTGCAACCCATGTGGCTGTAAAAAAAGGTGCTGTGTTTATTCGTTGGTTTCTGCTGGCGTGCGTGTTGGCATTCGCCTTAAAATTGCTTCTGTTTTAACGCTTGAACTACTGAAGCTTGAAAATGTAAGTTATTGTCCCAATTTGCGAAGCAGGAGCATTAAGGTTGACATCAAATTTAGCGTTAAGAGCAGCTTTTTCGGCGGCCCTCAGGAGTTCATTATCGAGCGTGGTTGACCCTCTAACCCCTGCAACAGCCTTGGTAACGTTTCCACGGTTATCGACAGTAACCTCAACAACCACGCGACCCTCCTTTTGCGAGGGGTATTCAGGTTTAGGAAGGCTTTGGGCAGTTCGGCCCTGAAGGTTAGCAATAATGCCCCTATCGGCATCGCCACCTCCACCGGTTGTTCCGGTACGGTTGGTTGATTCCGGCGACCCCTCAAGCCCTCCCTGATTTCCGGGTTTGCCCGTTTCGCCCTCGCCGGTATTTCCTCCGGTGGTTTTCTGTCCGGGGAAAAGAGCTTTTTGGTTGACCTTGGGCTTTTCTTCAATATTGGTTTGTGTGGTTTGGGTATTCTGGGTAGGCTGGGTTGTAGGTGTTTCGGTTTTACTTTTAGTTTGTTCCTTTTTGGTCGATTCCTTTTTTGGAGCAGGAAGCGAGGGTGCTTCCTCATGGGTTTGCGTTAACGGCGATTCTTCGGATGGCTTGCTGGCCTTGGCCTGTTGTGGTGTTGGAGCTGCATCCTGCATGTGGGGTTCCTCGGCACCCATGCCATCGTCGGAATTGCCAAAGTTAATAAGTATGCCCTTTTCGGCTGGCAAGGGCAGCGGTGTACTAAAACCGAATACCACCAAAAGCAATACGAGGAACAAATGGAATACTATTGTTCCGATAATTCCCCGTACTCTGTATTGGGTGTTAGTCATAATGTTTTACCTCTTCTGTAAAGGCTGGGTTGCCAGTATCAACTTATACTTATTATCCTTGGCAATGTTCATAACCTTAACCACTTCCTCCATGGGAACAGTTCTATCCACGTGTAGGGCGATGGTTGGATCGTCCTGTCCTTTCATTTTTTGCTGCAAAAGGTATTCCAGCTGCCCGATGGTAACCGGCACGGTTTCCAGGTAAAAGTTACGGTCGGCAGTAATTGACACCGATGTTATGGGCTTTGCCGATACCTGACTGTTGCTCTGGGGTAGCAAAAGCTTTAAGGCATTGGGGTGGATAAGCGTTGACGATACCATGAAAAAGATTAGCAATAGGAATACTATATCGGTCATGGACGACATGCTAAAGCTTGGCTCAACCTTTACTCTTCGTTTGAGTGCCATAGGAGTATGTTTTTACGAAACGGGTTCGTAGAGTAAATCCATAAACTCGTTGGTGTTGGCCTCAAGGTTGAATACAACCTTCTCGATACGGGCAACCAGGTAGTTATACCCAAAGTAGGCAAAGATACCAACAATTAAACCGGCAACGGTGGTAACCATAGCGGTATAGATACCGTTTGAAAGCAGTCCAACATCGATATTATTGCCGGCCATCGACATGTCGTAGAAAGCCCGAATCATACCCAGCACGGTTCCAAGGAATCCTAACATGGGAGCGCCACCAGCAATGGTTGCCAGGAATGGCAGACTCTCTTCGAGCTTTGAGATTTCGAGGTTACCAACATTCTCAATGGCTGCATTAACGTCGGGCAATGGGCGACCAATTCGCTGTATGCCCTTCTCAATCATGCGGGCAACGGGTGTATTTTGCGAACGGCAAAGGGCAAGCGCAGCATCTATCTTATCCTCGTGAATATACTCCCTTATACGGTTCATGAAGTTTACATCGGTAACCGAGGCCTTACGAATGGCAAAGTAACGTTCAAAGAAAATGTAAACGGCAGCTACCGATAGTAAAAATATCGGTATCATTATCCATCCGCCCTTAAGCGCAAGATCAAAAAAACTTAATGAAATTTCGCCTTGTGTTCCGGAATTAACCCCGGCAGGGGTTTGAAGAAGAACAAACATGGATAGCATCGTATTCATGGTTTTTAAATTTTCCGAAAATTAGTAAAAAAACGTATTGGTACACCCTGTATTGTACAAATAGGTAAACGCAATGCTAATTTATCTTAATAAAGCTATTATCGGGTATGGCTGTTCTGGTTGAATCGTTCTTGGGTACAGCGATACTATCGCGCTTTTGATTTTCCTGAGCGTTTTGTTTTTCTTTTTTGAACAATGAGTTGAATAGCTCACGGATAGTATTGAAATCCTCGCGGTAAACAATACCTGCACCGGTGGTGTAGTTATTCTGTTGGCTGGTAAGTAGAACATCGTTGTTGTTCCGTGCAAAGGCTTTACCCCTGAGTTTTCCGCTTTTGTTAAGCTTGATGTCAACGGTAAAGTCGCCTACCAGGGCGCTGCTGGTGTTTCGGTTGCCTCCCACACCAAAATTACTGTTTATCGATACTCTGTCGTCGAGTATTTGGGTTGATAGAGCCATCTCAACCTGATCGGAGCTGAGCTCACTTTCAAGTCCCGGCCGGTAGTTTATACCAATATCGAAGTTTTTGCTCCATTGCGAGAGCCAGTTACTCAGCTGGTTGGAGAGTAGCTCACTGGCGGTGTTGTACAAGCCCGTTGTTCCTAGGCTGGCATTGGAGGTTTGCGAACCGGCCGAGGTCATTCCGGGATCGGAAATGAAGCTGTTGATAACCAGTAAGCCAAGGAACTGAGTGTTGATCTTTTCTTCGGTATTGAGCATTCCATCAACCATTGCCTTGGTTTGCTGATCGAGGTTAGGGAAATCGATCCCGAACTTAATGGATGGGGTAAGCAACTTTTGCGATAGCATTATCTTGCAATCAACCGGTATGCGGGCTGTATAGCTATCGTTGAGCAGGAGCTGTTTAAGGGTGGTTTTTACCCGATACACGGCCTTGATATCCATATTGGCGTCCAGCGGATCGCCATTCCAGTCGATATAGCTACCCTGCTCTATCTTGAACCGTTTATTGATTACACCCGATAGGGTGAAAAGGTAATCACCCTGCTCAATGGTGTAACGGCCAAACATGCGGAAAACATCCTTGGAGGGGTTAACCTCCATTCGCAGGTTGCCACTACCATTGGCCTTTATTATATCGCCCAACTTCTTGTCGATAATTATCTGCGCTTCGGCTTCAGGGGTTACCTGCAGCTCCATGGTAATATTAATATTTGATGATGAGGTTTGAACGCTCTCAACGGGTTCTTCAATTTCAATCAAATCGGGGTTATTGTTAACAAAACTGATGAAATTGGTCTCTTCCACCGTGCTGGTGGTTGATAGGGGTAAGTATATAGCCGTTTTGTTTTCGGTTTTTAGGTTGATATTCAGGTTTAGGTTATCGGGGTCTCCCAAAAAATCAACAAATCCCGAGGCAAATACAGTGCCATAAAAGGTTTCGTTGTCGGCTTCGCGGGTGTTCATGCAAAGGAAGTTTTGCATGTTTAACCTTAGCCCAAGGTTAAAATTCTTAAAGTAGCTGGTTTGAATGGTTCCGTTTACAGTAGCTGTTCGGTTAAACCTGTCGGTAAGCTTAAAACTATTTAAAACGATATTGCTGTTATTAATGGCTATTCTATCGTTGAAAGTATAGTGTGTTTGAAGAAAATCGATAGTTAGCCCGGCATTATCGAAACCTACACTACCATCGATTATAGGTTTATCGGCATTGCCGGTAATCTTTAGCGAACCGTTTATTCGGCCGTGAATATTGGAGACGTTACCCTCGAGAAGGGGTGCAATCAAACCAAGCTTTGCTTGTTTGATGTTAATATCGAAATTAAAACTTCCGTTATTGGTAAAGTAATCGCCTTTGGCAAGGAGTGTTAGCGTATCGGCTCTTTGGTTGCTAAGGTGTAAGTTAATCCTATTCTCGGTTCCATGCCAGGTACTTATGAATTTTACATTCCCAACATTTTGGTCGTTAACCGCCAGGTTCTCGATCCCAATTTTAGCCTCAACAATAGGGTTAAGTAGGATACCAGTTGCCATTGCATCGCCGTTTATCCAACCATTCAGCTTATATCCGCTGTTTTGCAGGTAGAAGTTCATGTACGATAGGTCGATGTTTTTAAGCGATACCATGATGGTATCGGAGTTCAGCTGCGAAGCTTTCCCTGCAATGCTAATGAGTTGATGTTTATTGGAAATGGAGAAATTGGAAAACAATACCGATGACGAATCGATACGGACTAACGATGGGGTTAAGTTCCAGGTGGAATCGTTAATTACAAGCGACGAGGGTTGTATCTCGATGTCGATTGTGCTGTTGGGTTGCGAGTATGCCTTAAAATCGGCAATTAGGTTTATATCGCCAAGCGTTGCCGGTGTTGAGTAGTTATTCCAGTTGATGTTACACCTTACGCTGTTGTTTTGGGTTGTTGCGTTTATTTTTAGGTTCCTGATGTAGCTGTTGCCCATTTTGATTTCGGGCATGAGCACTTTTGCTTCCAGGGTGCTATCGATTGTTTCGCCGTCAATACTAAGGTTTTTAAAAACGGTACTACCCGTAGTAAATTCAAGCACCTTTAGCTTAAAGGTCAATGTCTCCTTGTTGGGGTCTAAAATACCAAACAGCGATGAGTTTTCGGCGATACTGAGGTCGGGTGCTAATACACTGGTAACCTTCTGTGTCTTTTTTAACCTAAATTTAATGAGATAATCGTTATACTCCTCGGCATTCAGCTGTGGTGTTTTTGATTTTTCGTTTGTTTCTTCTTGCCTTAGGGCTGGTATATGACGCGATAAAACCCTGTTCATGTAGTAGGGGAACCTCGAAAAGCTCTGTCGGCCACGTATTTCGCCTTCGGCAATATCTGATTTTAGGGTGATAATCTTGCTTTCGTTGGTATTGTCGGCAGTAATTGTTAGGTCGGCAATCTTAAATTCACCGCGTTGGTTGCGGTAGGTAGAGTTAACCAGTTTTATCTCACCCTTGCTGTTATCCAGATTATCGCCTGTGAATTTTGCCGTTAAAAGGAATGATGCTACCGATATGGAATCGACACTGTTGAGGTTGAGCTTCACCAGATCGATTCGCGGGGCAAAAAGTGAAAAATCGAACACCGGTATGGTGTCCGAGAAATCGACCTTGCCCAAAAAGTTAAGCCTGCAGTTGGGGTCGTTCAGGTTAACGGTTCCGGTATAGGAGTTATTCCCCAAATTACCCGAGATATCGATATCCTTGTACTCATAGCCCTTGGCTTGGAGTTTTTGGATATGAGCATCGGTAAACGCTTTAAGTTCCCCTTTCTTATCGATAGTTCCGGAGATACTCGATAGAAACGATAAATTCCCTATTAAACTTTCATCCAGAAATTGCCCAAGCTTAAAATTGTTAGCTGATGCTTTTCCTTTAAACTCGCTTTTAATGGTTTTACCGGGTTTCATCCATACATCAAAGTCGATTGCCCCCAGTGCCGACGAAAGTGTTCCGTAGGTAACAAAGTCGCTCAGGTAACCGGAGAACTTTCCCACGAAGTTAATCAATCCCAGGCGATTAAACTCTTCGGGTAAATCGATGAGAGGTTTCCCAGTGCCATTCGCTTTGAACTGCATCAAATCCTTGCTCGATGTTTTGAGTTTTTTCAGGTCGATGGAGAAAAGCGTGTTGTCAATGTTGGGCAAACCGGTAAGGTTTGCGTTTAGGTAAATTTCGGAGATGTTTCCAAAACCCAGTTCAAGGTTACGTGCCCTAAGATCATCAATAAACCCCTTGATTTGCCCTGTTACCCTAAGTCCAATGCTATATTTGCCCAAATCGGGAACAATGTAGGCCAAGGTAGAGGTTTGCAGGTAGGTTCCTTCAAAATCAGCATCAATTCTAACCTTTGAAGTAAAATCGCTAAAACTTTCCCAGCCATCAAAATCAAAAAGGAGGTGATTCATTGCAAGGTTTGACCCGTTTGCCCGGAGGCGCAGGTTATTGAAATGCATAAACTTGCCACATAGTGTAAGCTTGCTACGCAGGTTGTCAATCGTAAATCCGGAATGGTCTTGGGCTGTAAAGCTGTTGATTTGGATTGCTATGGTATCGCCGTTAAGGTTTAACTCGTTTGCTTCCATGTTAACGCCTGAAAGTACAAGGTTCTGAAAGTTAATGGCTCCAGGGGTCAGGCTATCGGCACCTTTTTGAATAAGTCTTAAATAAGAGTTGCTTAGTAAAACTTTCCCTACTTGCAGGTTAAACCTTCCAGTATCGGGGGTTTGAACTGTATCGGGACTTAATTTTTGGAGTAGGGCATCAAGGTTTGTTACCCCGGTGCTATCGGTAATCAGGTAAAACTTTGCGCCGTCAATTCTGGCTTTGCCAAGCCTGTAAAAGCCTGCATCGGCGTCAATTTGTGCAATTGAAGCGGTAATCCTTTTGGCGTATATCAGGGTATCGTTGTTCAAATCGGCAACGTAAACATCCTTAAAAATAATGCTGGCAAAAGGCCTAATATCAATTTTTTTTATGGTGATAGTAACACCCGTTTTCTGGTGTAAATAGTCGGTTGTTTTGGCTATAATATAGGTTTGAACCTGGCTACTTTGCAGGAGAAGCCAGGTTAAAGTGGGAATTGCCAATAGCACTACAAATCCCCAAATCAGTATTTTAACTAGTTTTTTAATACCTTTGTCTGGTTATTAAACGGAAACACAGTATCAAAATTTGTTCCTAAAATATACAATTGCTTGGGCTTTTGAAATAGGTAGGGCAAGGTTTTAATGTTTTTTTTGTATTATTTCATTTTTTGTTGATGAGCGTTACAATACTTGGGATAGAGTCGTCGTGCGACGATACATCGGCTGCGGTCATTCGCGACCAGCTGCTTTTATCGAATGTCATCAGCAGTCAGGATGTTCATAAGCAGTATGGAGGGGTGGTGCCTGAGCTGGCTTCGCGAGCCCATCAGGCTAACATAATACCCGTTGTTGATACAGCCCTACGCAATGCAGGTATTACCATATCGGAGATAGATGCCATAGCATATACCCGAGGCCCGGGCTTGCTGGGTTCGCTGCTTGTGGGAGCATCGTTTGCTAAAGGGGCTGCGCTTACGTTAGGTGTGCCCTTAATCTCAGTAAACCACTTGCAGGGGCATGTGCTTTCGCATTTCATTAAGGACGAACCTAATGCGGTTCACCCGTTGTTTCCGTTTCTTTGCCTTTTGGTTTCCGGTGGCCATACACAAATCATGGTGGTTCGCAGCCCAATGGAGATGGATATAGTAGGGCAAACCATTGATGATGCTGCCGGCGAGGCATTCGATAAGTGCGCCAAGGTGCTTGGGCTGCCCTATCCCGGAGGCCCTGTAATCGATAAGCTTGCCTCGGAAGGCAACCCTGAATTCATAAAGTTTGCCAAGCCCAACATTCCTGAACTCGATTTCAGCTTTAGCGGGTTAAAAACATCGTTTCTGTACACGCTACGCGATAGGCTAACCGAAAACCCAAGTTTTGTTAACAATCACCTTCCCGATATCTGTGCATCGCTCCAAAAAACCATAATTGACATTCTGCTTGCCAAAGTTGAGCTGGCTGTTCGCAAGTATAGAATAAAAGAAATTGCCATTGCAGGTGGTGTTGCAGCAAACTCCGGATTACGCAATGCACTGCAAGCCTTAGGCGAAAAGAGGGGCTGGCGGGTTTACCTGCCTAAAAAGCAATTTACAACCGATAATGCTGCCATGATTGCCATTGTGGGTTACTACAGTTACCTTGCCGGTAAAACTTCGCCGCTCGATGAGCCGCCTATGGCACGTTTACCTTTGGGTTAAGCCAAAAAATCGTCGTTTACAAGGTATTTACGAAGAACATTATACAGGTCGATACGACTTATAGGCTTGGTAATAAAGTCGTTGCAGCCCGCCTCAATACTCATATTCACCTTAACCCCCGAACTGTAGGCTGTTTGGGCAACAATCACTACTTTGGTGTTTTTCTTTCGGATTTGGCGGGTGATTTCAATACCATCCATATCGGCCAGCCTTAAATCCATGAAGATTAGGTCGAAGTCGGGCGAATTTTCAAACTTATTAAGAGCCTCTTCGCCGTTTTTTGCATGATCCAACTTACAGCCTGTTTCCTCGAGCAAACGGCTAAGTAAAATGTAATTCGACTGTATATCTTCTACAATAAGAATTTTCTTATCGTTTAATTTCGGAGGGTCCTGATGGATGTAGAATGGCGATGTTTTTTGTAATCCTTTAGCCTTGCGGCTGCCAATGGGTGTATAGGGTACTTCGATATTTACAGTGGTTCCGGTTCCTTCGGCTGTCTCAATCCAAATTTTACCGTTCAGCAAGTCCACAATACCTTTTACCACAGGTAAACCCATTTGTAAAACACCAAATCCATCGCGCGATTCATCAATATTTAACCGGTTAAATACCGTCTTGGCCTTTTCAGTGTCCATTCCAGTACCACTGTCTTGAATCCAGAAAAGAAGATGGCCGCTCTTTTCCGATTTTCTAACGCCAATCTCAATATATCCCTTGGCTGTAAACTTTACTGCATTGTTGATTAGCCTTTGGAAAATGCTCTTAAAAAGGTTTCGGTCCGATAGAATATCAAAATCAATTTCGTTAGGATCGAGAAATGCCTTGATGGCAATATGCTCTTTATCGAAAAGCTTAAGCTCATTTAGCAGCATCACCTGGAAGGTATTCATCAGCTCCATCAGGTTAATGCGCTGGTAAACCAACCGGAATTGGTTCGATTCCAGCTTGGAAAGGTCAATCAAATTATCAATTTGGTTTTGTAGCAATCGGCAGCTTTTGTTTATCTCTTTTGAGAATTGAAGGGCTTGGGTTGACTTAATCTTAGGATCGTTCAAGAGCTCACTGTAACCAATTATGTTGTTTAGCGGGGTTCGGATTTCAAACGACAGGTTCGAAAGTAGCGATTCCTTGAACGATTCGAGGTCTTTATTCCGTTGAATGGTTTCCTCAAGCTGTACGCTTAACATTTGCAGTTCTTGCTTTAACCCCTCAACCTTTTGTTTGTGATCGGCAATAATCAGCTGCATGCGTTTTTTCTTTCGATTAATATACCACGCATGAAACAATATGCTGGTAAGTAAAATAAACCCTACAACAATTAAAAACCATCTATCAGCAAATGGCGAAATTTTTTTATGCTCTGGGTTGTATAGCAAGCCATCAACAGGTTTGGTTTTATTGATTAGCCCAGCCTGCAGGAGGGTCTCCATCATTTGCAACCAACGCCCTTTATTGGAATGGCCAATGTTTATGAAGTTAGGCTGTATGAACTCTTTAACCTTTTGCGATTCGTAGATGAGGTGGTCGAGAGTTTTTGTGGTTTTATACTTCGACTGTATTACTTGGGCTATCTCCTCGGGATTTTCAAGTGCATATTCCCAACCTTTTATGGAAGCCCTGAGGAACGATTCAACCAGTTCAGGGTTACTATTAACCAAATCCTTGGTGGTAAACAAGCACTCGGCGTAAAAGTCAACGCCATATTTTTGGGGTAAGATTAGGTTGTATGGTATACCGAATTTCTCAAGGAAGTAGGGCTCATTGGTTAAGTAAATCTCGCTGGCATCGGTTTGGTTGTTCAGCAACTTGTTGAGTGAAAGCGATGTTTCGGTTACCTGGTATTGCGAGGGTTTAACCCCCTCGAGGCTAAGCATGGTAAGCACCTCTATTGCCCCTGAGTACTTTGTGTTAATTTCGATGGTTTTCCCTGCAATATCCTGTGGTCGTGTAATATTCCGCTCGGCACGCGATACCAGTGCTGCCGGACTCGATTGAAATATGGGTGCAAGCACTACAAGCGGCGCTCCGTTCACATAGTTGATGATAATATCGGCATTGGCTATCCCAAATTGTGCTCTTCCCTCGAGTACCTCAGTAATTACGCTTGTATTTTGGGGTAGTTCCTTTAACTCAACCTCAATATTTTCCTGTGCATAGTACCCCTTTTCAATGGCAGCATAGTAACCAGCAAATTGAAATTGATGCTTCCACTTGAGCTGCAATATGACCTTTGTGCCAGGTCGCGCAAAATTGTTTAATGGGAGCAAAAGACCAATAAAAACAACAACAAAAACACAAGCCTTACGGATGGTGTAAGACCTAATACCAATAATTGCGGGTAAGTATTTATTACTCATCCTTTGAACACTAAAATACTCAACATTGTTTCTTAATTTAAAGATACAACAATTTTTCGAAATTTGAATTTTTTTGAAAAAAATAAACGCTATGGTTCCAAGCACAAACTACCGCATTATACTATCGCCTGCAAAAACCTTGAGAAAAAACCTTAAGGCGAAACAGATGGATTTTACAACCCCTGTGTTTCTTGAAAAATCGCAAGCTATAGTTAGTCAACTTAAAACATATAGTCCCGTTGAGCTTAGAAAACTTTTAAATGTAAGTCAAGATATTGCCGACCTTAACTTTACAAGGTATGCGGAGTGGCATTTGCCTTTTACTCCCCAAAATAGCACACCTGCCATACTATCCTTTGCGGGTGATGTTTACCAAGGTTTGATGGCTACCGATTTTACTGATGATGAGTTAGAGTTTTCCAATCAAACCATTTTCATGCTTTCGGGTTTGTATGGTATAATGCGAGCACTCGATCTGATGCAACCTTACCGCCTGGAAATGGGAACTAACCTTAAGATTGGTCAGCAAAATTCGCTTTACGAATTTTGGGGTAGCAGCATTACAAACTTTCTCCAACAGGCTGTTGGCGATGGTTACTTGGTAAATTTGGCATCAAAGGAATATTCAAGGGTAATCGACCATAAGGTTTTTGGGGATAGGGTTATTAATATTGAGTTTAAGGAACATCGCCCTGAAGGGCTCAAGGTTATCCCCATACTATCCAAAAGGGCTCGTGGGCTTATGGCTCGCTTTGTGGTTAAGAACAAAATAGCTAATGTAGATGACCTGAAACTCTTCGATTACGAAGGTTATAGCTTTAGCGATCCGCTTTCCGATAATACCAATTGGGTATTTGTAAGGTGATGGTTTTACAGCACGCTAAGAACTAATCCTTTCAGGTATTCCCCTTCGGGATGGTATATGTTTATAGGGTGATCGGCTGGCTGTGTAAGCTGATGAAGGATACTTACCGGTCGCCCTGAAATGGCAGCCGCCGAGAATACGGCATTCCTAAAGTCGGTTTTGTTAACCACCTGTGAGCACGAAAAGGTGAAAAGCAGCCCTCCGGGGTTTAACCTTCGGATTGCTGCAAGGTTTAACCTTTTGTAGGCTTGTAATGCGTTACGCAGGGCATCGCTATGCTTGGCAAAGGCAGGCGGATCGAGCACAATGATATCGAAGGTGCGGTTACATGTTCTCAGATACTCAAAGGTATCCATGGCAATGCCAGTATGTGGCGCGTTAGCACCAAAGTTAAGCTCAACATTCCGGTTTGCGAACGTAACTGCCGGTGCTGAACTATCAACCGTAACAACCTCATTTGCACCCCCTTTTAATGCCGATACCGAAAAGCCTCCCGTATAGCCAAAAGTATTCAATACCGATTTCCCTTGGGCATACAATTGCAGCAGCAACCGGTTTTCCCGCTGATCGATAAAAAAACCTGTTTTTTGCCCATCAGCCCAGGAGATATGATACTTGTTTCCGTACTCCAAACAGGGAGTATTTGCGCTTTCGGATCCAACTAAGTAACCATCGGTTGGGTTGTATTTTTCGCGATAAGGTAGCGTTCCGGAACTCTTATCGTAAACCGCTTTTATGGTTTCCGGTAAAACCTGCATCACGGCATCGGCAATTGCGGTTCGAGCCAAATACATACCAACCGAATGGCACTGCATTACAGCTGTATCGCCATAGATGTCGATGATTAGTCCGGGCAGGTTATCCCCTTCGCCATGAACCAAGCGGAAAATATTGGTTGTGGTATTGGGATAAAGCCCAATAGCTTTCCGACGGGCAAGAGCGATGTTTATCCTACTCAGCCAGAATGTTTTGTCGATATCAACAGGTTGGAACGATAGAATTCGAACTGCAATTGAGCCCGAGGCAAAATGACCTGATGCCAGGTATTTTCCATCGGTGCTCCAAACATCAACCACTTGCCCCTCGTCGGGCATAGCGGTTACCGATTTTATTGCTCCTGAAAAAATCCATGGATGAAACCTGAGCAGCGATTGCTCTTTGCCCTGTTTAAGGATTACTTTGGGTCGTTCCATTAATCTTGTGCTTTCGGGGTGTGTGACATGAGCTTAAGGTATATCTCCCGGCATACCCAAGCATCGGTTGATGCGTATATTTTTTGTGCTTCGGTAAGCACATCGGCTTCCCAGTTACTAAGCTGCTGTCCTTTCGATACGGTGGCTCCCAGAACCACCGCTGAAAGTTTTTTTACGCTTAGCCCCTCAATGCCATAGGTTGGCGCTAAACGTTGCAGGTCGATAAATCCATTGGGGGTAAAACGCCTTATCTTGGTTAGTCCCTTTAAATCGTCGTGGATGGCTGCGCCAACCTTAACTATTTGAGTATCCTCCAAAAAGGTCTTTAAAATATCGGGGATACCGGTTTTCTTAACCTTAACGATAATGGCCAAGGTGCTGTTTGCCAGCTGCAATATCGAGATACCATTCATCTTACCTTTCTTAAACGATGGTTTCGATTCGGTATCAAACCCAATTACTTGCTCCTGGCATAGTATGGGAAGCCAATTTACCAAATCGCCCTCGCTTTCGGCAACAACAATTTGCCCCGTAAAATGGATGCGGGGTAAACTGTTTAGTGCCTCCTTGTCAATATTAGCAGCAAACATCAAATTAGTTCATTATGATCCATATCCTGCTGTCGGCGAGTAACAAACCAATCGGAGGTATCGCGCTCGGTGCCCTCGCTTTCATCGGGATGCTTAATGTTATCGAGGTCGATATTTTGGTGGGCAAGTATATGGAAAGCCCTGATAAGGTTTGCCAGCCTGATACCCCAAAAGTCCTTGAAGTTGTTAGTGCATTCCCACAGGGCATCGTTCATCACGTAGGCATTCCCAACCTGATAACGCAGCACAAAGTTTTTCAAATCCTGGTAGATATCGGCCATGTACTCGGCTATACTTGCGGTATATAGGCCGGTTAACTCATCTACTCGTGGGTCGTTTACCTCTACATACTGGTTATGTTGCCCAAGCAAATACTCCACCTTGTTCTCGATGGTTGAGTAATCGCTTTCGGTTACAAACTGCTCATTGGTTTCGTCGTAAACGGGTTCGGTTTGGGGCAAAAGGGCAGCCTTGTAGTACAGAAGGGGTAGCACCTTATTGCAGGCTCCAACAAACGACCTTGCGGTGTGCTTTTCGCAGCCCTCCAGAAAAACGCAAAACTCTTTGGCGACCGTTACAAACTCAACCACGTTGCGGCTGTAAACCACATCTTTAATATCCATGCCTAAAAAATTGATGCTACAAAGTTAATGCAAATAGTTTGATGTTTTGACTTTTGAAAGGTATGTTGTGGGGAAGGAATAGGTAAAGGGGTCAGGGGGCAGTAAACAGGAAATATTTTCCATCTTCATGGGTTGGGAACTTGAACCTTGCAAAGAGAGACAGGCTCTTAAATTTTTATCCAAATCCAAAACCCCAATAATACCGCTGAACACTACACACGGTACACGGCACACTAATAATTTCCACAAAGCACTTTTGGTTTTGCAATTTGAAATCTCGAATCCCGCATCGCGGGAAGAATCTTGAATCTCGCCCTAAACCCTATTCATCACTCCTCCGAGAACTCAATGAGGAGGTTGCGGTAAACCGAGAATATTTTTGATTTTGATACAAACCCTACATACCTATCGCCATCAACCACAGGTAAGTTCCATGCCTTGGAGTACTCAAACTTGTTCATAACCGATTCCATGGACTCATTAACAGTAATAATCTCGGGTGGCAGGTTCATAATTTCCTGAACGGTTGTGGTATCGTAGCGTGAGGCATCGAACATGATTGGCCTGATGTCGTCGAGCATTACTATACCCATAAACTTACCTTCGGTAGTAACCACAGGAAAAATATTCCGGCGCGATTGGCTTACCTTTTTAACAAGCGAACCAAGGGTTTCCGTTGGTTCAACGGGTATGAAATCGGTTTCAATAACCTTATTTACATTCAGGAGCGTTAGCACCGCCTTATCCTTGTGGTGGGTGATAAGTTCGCCACGCGAAGCAAGGCGTTTGGTGTATATGGAATGTGGCTCAAAGTACACAATGGTTAAAAACGCTATGGTTGAGGTAATCATCAACGGAACAAAAAGGGCATAGCCGCCGGTTATCTCAGCTATAAGGAAAATTGCCATGAAGGGGGCATGCATTACACCGGCCATGGTTCCGGCCATTCCCACTAAGGCAAAGTTACTTTCCGAAACATCAATAAAGTTGAACTGGTTAATAAGCTTTGCCACTAAAAAACCCGAAATGCCACCAATAAAAAGGGATGGTGCAAAGATTCCTCCAACCCCTCCGGCTCCATTGGTTACGGCAGTTGCAACAGCCTTAAGTGCAATGATTAGGAAAAGTGAACCTACCAGCAACCAGTAGTTATTCTGAAACTCGTATAGCGGGCTATTGTGAAAGATATATTCCGAACGGCCATCGAGAAGAGCTTGCAAAACATCGTAGCCCTCGCCAAATAGAGGAGGAAAAACGTAGATTAAAACGCCCAGAATCAAGGTACCCGCAATCCATTTTTTGTAGGGGCTTCGTGTGCGCTTAAAGCGCTTTTCAATACCCCAAATGGTTCTGATAAAGTACAGCGACACCAAACCGCAAAATATGCCAAGCAGCACAAACCAAGGTATATTGTGCAACGCAAACGGGCGAATAACAGTGTAGTCAAAAACAACATTACGCCCCATAAGGAAGTAGCTAACCGACGATGCAGTAACAGCGGAGATTAACAGCGGCACAATGGAAGCAGTGGTAAGATCAAGCATTAACACCTCGAGGGTAAACACAATGCCTGCTATAGGCGCTTTAAAGATTGATGCAATGGCTCCGGCTGCCCCGCAACCAATAAGCAACGTTCGGGTCCGGTAATTCATTCGGAAAAAGTTCCCGACGTTTGAACCAATGGCTGAACCGGTTAGCACAATTGGTGCCTCAGCTCCAACCGAACCGCCAAAGCCAATGGTTAGTGCGCTACCCACAATGGAGCTAAACATATTGTGGGGTTTTAGCTTACTACCCTGCCGCGAAATGGAGTAAAGCACCTTGGTTACACCATGGCTTAAATCATCGTTTATGAGGTATCGAACAAAAAGTAAAGTTAAAAGTATTCCAATGGCAGGTAAACCAAAGTAAAGCAAACTAGTTGTGTCCATGGGAACCAGTCCACCTATAAAATTCCTAACCCAATGGAGCGTATTCTTAAGTGCAACTCCGGCAACACCACTTAAGAGGCCAATGATAAAACTCAATATCAACGTTATACGGCGTTCGCCTAAGCTGCGAAAAATTGCCCAGAACTTTGTGAGCGATATTTTAAGTCCCTCCCTTAGCATGTTGCTAATTTAAAAAAAAAATTTAGCAATGCCCCAAAATATCGACA
>LUYY01000075.1 GCA_001603415.1 Bacteroidales bacterium Bact_07
AATGAAAGGTTTAAAACTATCGATTATTGCCTTGGCCGGTCTGCTATTGGCTGGCTGTGGTGGGGTTGAGAAAATGAAAGAGTTACCCGCTGGTTTCACTCTAAAAGTAACCCCAAACCCCGTTGAAGTACATGCCAATAAGGTAAAAGCAACTTTTGAAGGTACTATTCCTCCAAAGTACTTCAACAAGAAAGCTATTGTTGAAATTACCCCTGTTGTTGTTTACAAGGGTGGCGAATTGGCTCTTCCCTCAAAGGTTTTACAGGGTGAAGATGTTCAAGCCAACAATCAGGTTATCAACTACGAGGCAGGTGGTAGCTGGAAACATGATGTTGAGTACGATTACAAGGATGAGATGTTTAACTCCGAAATTGAACTTCGCTTTGTAATAACCTACAAGGACAAAAAAGTTCCTTTTGATGCTCCTCAAAAGGTTGGTATTGGTACAATGGCTACCTACAAACTGGTTGATATCGATCCCAAGCCAGTTATGCTAAACGACAAGTTTGTTCGCGTTACCCCTGAAGAAAAAGAAGCTCAAATCAACTTTGTAATCCAAAAGGCTGACATTCGCAAGTCGGAGCTCACCAAGGATGAAATCAAGATGTTAAATGATTTCCTACTTGCTGCTGCTCAGGCTAAAAATAAGGAAATTAAAGAGCTTAAGATTGCTGCTTATGCATCACCCGATGGCCCTGAAAAGCTAAACGATAAACTTTCACAGGATCGTGGTAAGAACACCGACAAGTACCTTGCCGATGTATTCAAGAAGGCTAAAACGAAAGGTGTTACTCCGACAGTTGAATTTACCGCTGAAGACTGGGATGGTTTCCAAAAAGCTGTTCAAGCTTCGGATATCGAAGACAAAGACCTTATCATTCGTGTTCTTTCGATGTACTCCGATCCTGTAGTTCGTGAAAAGGAAATCAAGAACCTTTCAAAGGTTTACAAGGTATTAGCTGAGAAGATTCTTCCACAGCTCCGTCGCTCGAGAATGGTTGCCAAGGTTGATGTAATTGGCTATTCCGACGATACCCTTAAGTACATGGTTGAAAACAACGCTTACGATAACCTTAACGTTGAAGAAATGCTTTACGCTGCTACTCTTGTAAACGATGTTAATAAGAAGATTGAAGTTTACATGAAAGCCGGCGAAAAGTTCAACTGCGCTCGTGGCTACAACAACGCTGCTTACTACTACATTCTGAACAAGAATGCTGCTGCTGCTAAAGTTGCTTTGGATAAGATTCCTGCCGACCAGAAGATTGCTGCTGTTACCAACAACCGCGGTTGCGTAGCTATGCTTGAAGGCAAGTTTGATGAAGCTGAAAAACTATTTGCCGATGCAGCCGATGCAGGTAGCGCAGTTAAGTATAACCTTGGAATTATTGCTATCCTTAAGGGACAATACCCTGCTGCTGCTGAATACCTTGGCGGTAGCGATTCTTTCAACCAGGGTCTTGCTCTTCTTTTGGCAGGAAAGGTAGATGCTGCTAAGAATACCTTCAACAAGGTAGAAACTGCTAAGGGTTACTATGGTCGTGCAATTGTTGGCGCTCGCCTTGCCGAAGAAGCCACTGTACTCGACAACCTACGTACCGCCTTTGGTAAAGATGCTTCACTAAAAGACCGTGCTAAGGAAGATGTTGAATTCCGCACCTTCTTCCAAAACGAAGCTTTTAAGGCATTATTCTAAAATAATCCATTACAATTCAAAACGGGGTTGCTTTGCAACCCCGTTTTTTTATTAACGTAGTAGTGATTAGGATACCAAAGTGGAAGCAATTCTCAACCACATATTA
>LUYY01000339.1 GCA_001603415.1 Bacteroidales bacterium Bact_07
GGTGGCCTGGATTCTTTCATTTTATATATTAAGGGACAGGGAAAAAATTATTGAAGGAATAAAGCATTTTTTTCCCGCCTCAGTCAGAGAGGACATAATATGTTTTTGCCGTGATATTCACAGGATTGTATTGCGGTTTATTCAGGGACAGGTTTTAATAGCAATTATTGTCGCTATAGCTGAAACGACAGGCCTGTATTTAATTGGAATGCCTTATGCGCCTCTTCTAGGGTTTATAGGTGGTGTTTCAAATATTGTTCCATATTTCGGACCATATATAGGCGCGATTCCCGCAATAGCCGTGGCATTAACCGTTTCACCATGGAAAGCGGTCTGGACCGCGGTAGTTTATATAATCGTACAGCAGCTTGACAACATCTTCTTATCTCCCAAAATCATGAAAGGCAAGCTGGGACTGCATCCTGTAACAACCATAATGGCAGTGATAGCCGGCGGGCGTTTATTCGGAATAATCGGCCTGCTTTTCAGCGTCCCATTCACAGCAATGCTTAAAGTAATGTTCAAACGCATCTTCAAACTAATATCCGGGTAGCAGTGTGTTACACTCGAAATCACCTGAGCCATCCGCTGGTATGAACACTTCATCACCACTTGAAAATTTTTCTAAAAAAGCTTTTTATTTTAACAAATTTGTTTTATAATATAGAAAGAATAAAAACCGGAGGTTGTTGAACTAATGAATGTTACAGGGGAGATAAACCGTATAGTGGAGGATTTATATCCTGAGCTTGTTAATATAAGGCGTAAAATTCACCAATATCCTGAAATAGCTTATAACGAGGAAAAAACGGCAGGATTAATTTTTAAGTATCTTCAGGATATTGGAGTTGAAGCGGAGTCCGGTGTCGCGAAGACTGGTGTAAAAGGTTTGATTAAAGGAAAAGAAAATGGAAAAACCATCGCGTTAAGAGCCGATATGGACGCGTTACCTGTTAATGAGGAAAATGAATGTGAGTATAAATCAAAAATACCGGGTATGATGCACGCATGCGGACATGATGTGCATGTAACATGCCTGTTGGGTGCAGCACATGTTTTGTCAAAGCTGAAGGACAAGTTTAACGGCAATATAAGGCTGATTTTTCAGCCTGCTGAGGAAAGCGTAGGAGGGGCATTGCCAATGATTAAAGAAGGGGTTCTTGATAATCCCCGTGTTAATGCCTGCGCCGCGCTTCATGTCAGTCCTGATTTGCCGGTGGGACAAATAGGCGTTCACTATGGGCCGGCATATTCATCAAGAGACAGCTTTGAAATTATAATAAAAGGGAAGGGTGGCCATGGCGCAATGCCTCATCTTTCCGTTGATCCAATTATTACGGGTGCGCAGCTTGTTATTGCTCTTCCGGCGATAATCCGGCAGAAGATTGAAGCGATAAAACCTGTTATTGTATCAATATGCAGCTTCCAATCAGGAAAAACTGAGAATGTCATACCGGATAACGCGGTTATTAAAGGAACTGTGAGAATGACCGACAATGAGACTAAAGAGAGAATGCCCAAACTCATGGAAAAAATTATATCCGGTATAGTATCAGGCACGGGCGCGGATTATGAATTTATATACAGAGAGGGTTTTCCGGCAACAATAAATAATGAAGACTTAACGGATATTTTGGTTGCCTCCGCGTCAAAGATCGCGGGGAGCGACAATATAAAGAAATACAGCAATACTTTAATGGTCAGTGAAGATT
>LUYY01000076.1 GCA_001603415.1 Bacteroidales bacterium Bact_07
TACTCTGTCGATCCCAAATCGCCATATAAAATCAGAAATATTGGATACTTTATTGAGGATACGTTGATCCGTAAATTCGTTTTGGCCGATACTGTAAACCGACTTTTCAATAAAAACGATTTATTTGATGTGGACCTGCTTCAGAGCGAAAGGGAACGACTTGAAACCATGCTAAAACGCAATGGCTATTTCACCTTTAGCAAAAACTTCATAACCTTTACTGCCGATACTAACTTTAGTAACAATAGGGTTGACCTAAATCTTATCATTAAAAACCCCCTTAGGGTCGATGAAAATGGCAAGCTAAAACCCGTTAGCTTTAAACGATACAAGTTTCGAAATATCTACATTTATCCAAGTTACGACCCGTTTAAGTTCAATACTTATCGCGATAATGGCGAACTTGATACAATAAACTATCAGAACGTCTTTTATGTATATCATCAAAATCCGGGCGTGAAGCTTGATGTTATAGAGTCGTTCAATCAGATTAAGCCAAACAAAATATACTCTATTGATTTAATCAACAGAACGCAGCAGAATTTAAGTCAAATCAGGCTTTTCAAGTTTGTAAATATCGATTTGGAAGAAGTTGTCGTTGAGCATCAGGATAGCAATGTTGTTTTCTCGGATATCGAAACCAAAGCAGTGTCGGAGGAGTTCGGTTATATTGATTGCTACATTCAGCTAGTTCCTCATACCTTGCAAAGCTATCAGGTTGAATTGGTAGGTACAAACACAACTGGTTCGCTTGGTGCCGAAGGGACGCTGAACTATCAGCATAAAAACTTATTCAAAGGCGCAGAGGTCTTTGATGTCAAGTTCCGTGGATTAGTTGAAACAGCCCAGCAAAAAATCAACCTAAACAATACGCTTGAACTTGGCGGGTCAATGGGTTTATCAACCCCAAAGTACATTGGCCCTTATGCTTCGCGGGTTAAGGTTGATAAATATGCCCCCAGCACCCAGTTAACCGCTTCGTATAGTTTCCAGCGCCGCCCTGAGTACACCCGCATGATAGCCGGATTGCAGTACGGGTATGTATGGAAAAGTTCCCGGTTTATGTCGCATACCCTTAATCCTGTTGAGTTAAACGCCATTTCAATTCAAAAGATTAGTCCTGAATTTCAAGCACAGATTGATACCACCTTCCTGAAGTACAGTTACATAAGCCAAATTGTAACGGTATCGAGCTATAACCTGGTTTACAGTAATCAGAATGTTAAAAAGACAAGCAATTACACGTACATTCGATTTAATTTTGAACTATCGGGAAACACCCTTGAAGCAATATCGAGGTTGAGCGGAAGGCCACAAAACTCCAATGGGGCATATACGTTCTTCGACACCGAATTTTCGCAGTTTGTTCGTAGCGATATAAATCTCACATACCATCAGGTTGTTGATGAGAACAATTCATTCGCATACCGGTTATACGTTGGGGTAGGTTATCCTTATGGCAATTCAAGAGCATTACCATTTGAAAAGCGTTTCTTTACAGGTGGTGCTAATGGCATACGTGCATGGCAGGCACGTTCATTAGGTCCTGGTTCATACTACCAGCCCGCTGAGCGATTCCCTAACCGTACAGCTGATATAAAGGTAGAAGCAAACCTAGAGTACCGTTTCCGAATGGTTTGGAAGCTTGAAGGTGCTATGTTCATCGATTGCGGTAATATATGGTCGATGCCTGGACTTGACGATCGACCTGGAGCTACCTTCCAATGGAATAAGTTTTACGAGCAAATTGCCGTTGGTAGCGGTTTGGGTATTAGGATGAATTTGGGTTTCTTCATTTTGCGAACCGATTTTGGTTATAAGATTTTCGATCCGGCCATAAATCCCAATGAGCCCTATAAACCATGGATTCCTTTAAGCCGGAAATTTAGTATTGGCGATATTACCTTTAACTTCGGTATAGGTTACCCCTTTTAGTTCTAAATCACTTGACTTAAATCGATTTTTATCGTAGGTTTGTATAGAAACGATAAAATACAATGCCTATGAACTACGATAAAATAGTCGAATTGCTTGGTGAAAATGCTGGCTATTTGCTAGAGCATAAGTGCAATACAGTCCCCAAGGCGATGCTTCATCTTCCTGGTCCCGATTTTATGGAGCGAGTGGTTTACCATAGCAATAGGTCGCCACAGGTAATGCGCAGCTTGCAGGCCATGTTTAACCATGGGCGGCTAGCGGGGACTGGCTATCTATCAATCCTTCCGGTCGATCAGGGGATTGAGCATAGTGCAGGAGCATCGTTTGCTCCCAATCCCATTTACTTTGACCCTGAAAATATAGTTAAATTAGCCATCGAGGGCGGAGCCAATGCAGTTGCATCAACCTTTGGAGTACTGGCTTCGGTAGCCCGCAAGTATGCTCACCGTATTCCTTTTATAGTAAAAATCAACCACAACGAGCTGTTAACCTATCCCAATAAGTACGACCAAATAATGTTTGGTTCGGTTGATGAGGCATGGAATTTAGGAGCAGTAGCCGTTGGAGCTACCATTTACTTTGGCTCTGAAGAGAGCGATCGGCAAATCATTGAGGTAGCACAGGCTTTTGAACGTGCCCACGAACTTGGAATGGCTACTGTCCTGTGGTGTTACCTGCGTAATAATGGTTTTAAAAAGGATGGTGTTGATTACCATGTGGCTGCCGATTTAACCAATCAGGCAAACCATTTGGGTGTAACCATTCAGGCTGATATTATTAAGCAGAAAGCCCCCGAGAATAATGGCGGCTTTAAGGCCATTAACTTTGGCAAAACCCACGACAAGGTGTATTCACAACTCACAACCGATCATCCTATTGATTTAACCCGTTATCAGGTAGTAGGCTGTTACAATGGCCGGGCCGGTTTGATTAATTCAGGCGGAGCATCATCGGGTGCTAGCGACTTAGCTGAAGCTGTTTATACGGCTGTGGTTAACAAGCGCGCAGGCGGTATGGGGCTTATTAGTGGCCGCAAGGCTTTTCAACGCCCTATGGACGAAGGTATTAAAATCCTGAATGCCATTCAGGACGTTTACCTTGAAAGCAGAATCGATATTGCATAATATAAATCAACTTACTCAACAGCCCATTTCATTAGCAAATGGGCTTTTTTTATGCTATCACTTGCATTAATTTCCAAATTTTCCCAAATTGGTGCACCAAAAATATAACCTAAACCTAAATCGTAAACCTATGTCGGTCTCAAATAATCGTGATAGCTTTGGCAGTAAGTTTGGTATTCTGGCAGCCGCTGCCGGTTCGGCAGTAGGACTAGGTAACATCTGGAAATTCCCATATATTACTGGACAGAATGGGGGTGGTGCTTTTCTGCTCATCTACCTTCTTTGTGTATTCCTTCTTGGCATACCTGTTATGATTTCTGAATTCTCAATTGGTAGGCGCGGTCAGCGTAACGTTTTTGGTTCATTTAAAGCAATAGCTCCGGGTACACCATGGTATTTTGTAGGCATTATGGGTGTAGTGGCAGCATTTGTCATACTGTCATTCTATAGTGCTGTGGCTGGATGGACCCTGGAGTATATTGTAAAATCAATAGCTGTTGGATTTGGCAACCAATCAACACAGCAGTTAGGCGATGCTTTTCAGAATTTTCTGGCTCATCCCATTCGTCCCATCATTTGGCAGTTAATATTTATGGCACTTACTGCCTATATTGTTGCTGGAGGTATTAAAAATGGTATCGAGAAATACAATAAGTTTTTAATGCCCCTGCTTGTGGTTGCTCTTTTAATACTATGTGTAAGGGCCATTACACTCCCAAACGCGGCAAAGGGATTGGCATTTCTTTTTAAACCCGACTTTTCCAAGGTCACCATAAAAACAGTTCTTTTTGCCATGGGGCAAGCTTTTTTCTCGCTTAGCCTTGGAATGGGCGCCCTTATAACATACGCTTCGTACTTCCGAAAATCCGATGACTTAGGTAGGACGGCCCTAAACGTTTCATTGGCCGATACACTCATTGCAATACTGGCAGGCGTTGTAATCTTCCCTGCGGTATTCTCGTTTAACATTGAGCCCACAGCAGGACCAAGCCTTGTTTTCATTACCTTACCGGAAATATTTAGCCATATACCTTTAGGTAACCTATTTGGACTGATTTTCTTTATTTTGCTGGCTGTAGCGGCGTTAACTTCAACCGTATCGGTACTTGAGGTGGTTGTGGCATACTTTTCCGAAGAGCTCAATATTACTCGCCTTAGAGCTACACTTTTGGCTTCGTTTTCCATTTCAGTTTTGGGTGTTTTTGCTTCCTTGTCGTTTGGGCCTTTGAACAATTTAACGCTCGAGGGCAAAACCATATTCGATATGCTCGATTTTCTGGCCTCTAACATCCTGCTACCACTTGGAGGTATGCTAATAGTGATTTTTGTGGGGTGGTACCTTAAAAAATCGACATTATACGATGAGGTATCAAATGGAGGGCAGCTTAAGGCAAACTACTTTCCAATATTCCGTTTTGTAGTTCGATTTATTGCACCATTGGCTATTGCTGCCATTTTTATCTACTCGGTGTTTTACGGTTCGCTTGGATAGAATGGGGATATGGATGAACTGATAAATTCCATATTTGAGCCACTGGTCAGGGTTCTATCGGCCTTTTTGTTTTGGGATCCATTTAAAACCTTTGGTCTAGAAATAGGATTTCGTTTCCCTTTTGTGGTTATGTGGCTTATGGTTTGGGGAGTGTATTTCACTTTTCGAATGGGGTTTATCAACATCCGGGCTTTCTGGCATTCAATTCTAATAACCTCTGGGCGGCTCGATAAGGACAGTAAAAAGGGTGAGGTATCCCATTTCCAGGCCTTATCAACGGCTCTTTCCGCAACTGTTGGGCTTGGAAATATTGCAGGAGTTGCCGTTGCCATTAGTGTTGGTGGACCCGGTGCAACTTTCTGGATGATAATGGCTGGACTGCTGGGTATGTCACTTAAATTTACTGAGTGCACACTTGGACAAAAGTATAGGGTGATTGATCCTACGGGAAGGGTGTCGGGCGGCCCTATGTATTACTTGAGCCAAGGGCTCGCAAAGCACAACCTAAGGGCTTTAGGTAAGGTTTTAGCCGTACTATTTTCGATACTGGTAATTGGAGCCTCGTTTGGTGGAGGAAATATGTTTCAAGCCAATCAGGCTTTTTCGCAAATGGCCTATATAATACCATGGCTGAACGGCAAGGGAACCTATTTTGGAATTGTTCTGGCTTTTTTGGTAGGCTTAGTTGTTTTGGGGGGTATAAAGAGTATCGCTGGTGTAGCATCGCGTATAGTTCCTTTTATGGTGATTCTCTACATCTCAACATCTCTTGTGATAATTTTTCTCAACATCTCGAGGGTAGGAGAGGTTTTTCGGTTAATATTTGAGCAAGCCTTTGGGCTGAAATCCATTGCAGGAGGTTTTTTTGGCGCATTTATTATAGGATTTCAGCGAGGGGCATTTTCCAATGAGGCTGGTATTGGCTCCGCTTCCATTGCACACTCAACTGCCCGAACCGATGAACCAGTAAGCGAAGGAATCGTAGCCTTACTTGAGCCTTTTATCGATACGGTGGTTGTTTGCACCATGACAGCTTTGGTCATCAATTTTACCGGTTTGGCTCAAAGTAACTCAGGCTTGCAGGGCTCTCAGCTAACATCGGCTGCCTTTGCAACTGTCTTGCCCTGGTTCCCTTATCTGCTTGCCATTGCCATATTGCTATTCGCATTTTCCACCATGATTAGCTGGTCGTACTATGGCCTAAAAGGGTTCAATTACCTTTTTGAGAAAAGGTTGAATAAATTCATCCCAATTCCTGAGGCTTCCACCAAGCTATACTATGTCTTCTTTCTAATATTTATTGTAATAGGAAGTGCTTCGAACCTATGGGCTGTTATGGATTTTTCCGATATGATGATTTTGGGTATGGCTTTCCCAAACATATTCGGAATGCTTTTCTTGGCCAAGGAGGTTCGTTCCGATTTGGATAGTTACTGGAGCAGGTGGAAATCAGGAAAACTGTACAGGTAGATTTTGGGTTATTGCTTCGTTCATCTTTTTTAACGATATTTGGGTATTAGCACCTATTGCTAACCATGAATCGGGTTTGGAGTAATATCAAGAGTTACTTATACTTTTCGAGGGGCGAGCGCAATGGAACCATTGTACTGGTTCTTTTGCTATTGCTCATTATTGTTATACCATACCTTTACACGGTATTTTTCAACATTTCAATTCCACCCGATCCAATGCTTGTTCAAAAGGCCGACAGTTTCTTTTTATCCTTACAGTACCATGAACCCGATAAAGGTATTGAACCCCTTTCGGGCATGGAAGCCGAAATTGAAAAGCCACGAACCTATAAATCGTTCGAGTTTGATCCAAACACCATTAGTATTGATAGCTTGATGGACTTGGGTCTAAGTAGGAAACAGGCTGAGGTTTTCATTAAATACCGTTCAAAGGGTGGCCGTTTCATTAAACCCGACGATATCGATAAAATCTTTGTTATCGATTCAGCCACAAAAGGGCGGCTTAAGCCGCTTGTCCGTATTACTCAGGTAGCCGATACTATTAGCATTAAAAAGGTAACATCAGATAAACCGTTAATTATTGAACTCAATAGCGCCGATACCCTTTCGTTGACCAAACTTAAAGGCATTGGCAGTACTTATGCCAAGCGAATAGTGGGCTACAGGAATTTGCTGGGGGGATTCTACAGCGTGGATCAACTTACGGAGGTGTACGGTATTACCCCGCAAATACTCGATCAATTAAGGCCAAATATCTATATCGATTCAACACATTTAAAAAAAATCAACATAAACCTTGTGAAGTACGACGAACTTAGAGTTCATCCGTATGTGAACGATTACCAAGCCAAAGCCATTATTTACTACCGCTCTAGGAGTGGTAGTATCAGGCAGTTAGATGAGCTATGGCAGAACAAGCTTTTGCCACGCGACCGGTTCGAGAAGCTAAAACATTACCTTGATTTATAGCAAAATAGACTTTTTTAAACCTTTTGGAATAATTTCCACAAAAAAAGGCTAAAATATTTTGCATTAAAATCAAAACATTATAATTTTGCAGCTCATAAAATTCGACAGACATGATTATAGTACCAGTTAAAGAAGGCGAAAATATTGAAAGAGCTCTAAAAAAATTCAAGCGTAAGTTTGAAAAAACCGGTATTATGAGGGAGTTGCGTTCCCGTCAGGCTTACGTAAAGCCTTCGGTTGCTCGTAGGGAGCAAATCAAAAGAGCCATTTACATTCAGAAGTTACAGCAGCAGGAAGAGTAGAAGCTGATGTTCAGTTGAATGCATAATCAGGCTATTTTTGCCTGATTTTTTTTTGCTTTTCAGCTTGAAAAAAGCTATATTGCATTCAATGGATATGCTGGCTTCATTTCTTAAATACCTTGATATAGAGAAGGGTTACTCATCGCACACCATACGATCGTATGGCGATGATTTGTATGCTTTCTTCAGTTTTGCAGGCTTGGATCCGGCAAATAACGAAAGTTATGCAAACATTAGCCACAGGGCAATCAGAGTTTGGATGTCGAATTTAATAAGCCAAGGAGTTTCTACTCGCTCGGTTAACCGCAAGCTCTCATCACTTCGTACTTTCTTCAAGTACTTATTACGCCAAGGCGTAATTGCCAATAACCCCATGAAACGGGTGGTTTCGCCCAAAACCAGCAAACGCCTGCCCGAGTTTGTCCCCGAAACTGATATGGCAAAGCTGAATACCGAGGATCTGTTTGGCGACGACTTTGAAGGCCTACGCAATCGGCTAATTATTTCCATGTTCTATTTCACCGGAATGCGCCTGTCCGAACTTGTTGGACTTACCCTTCAATCTGTTGATGTGCAAGCGATGACCATTAAGGTTCTGGGGAAGGGTAGTAAGGAACGTATTATTCCCATTCATCCGGAGCTAAAGGAGCTGATAAAGGAGTACCTTAATGAACGAACCGAAAAATTTTCTAATTCTGTTAGCTTTTTTGTTACCTCAAAAGGTAAACCGGTTTACCCAAAACTCGTATACAGAGTAGTAAACTACTATTTAACCTTGATTACGCCTTTACAAAAACGGAGCCCCCATGTGCTACGGCATAGCTTTGCCACCCATTTACTCAATAAGGGGGCCGATTTGAATGCCATCAAAGAGTTGCTTGGCCACTCAAGCTTACTGGCTACCCAGGTGTACACCCACAGCACATTCGAAAAACTTAAAAACAATTATAACCAGGCTCATCCACGAGCCTAAAACCAAAAGGAGGATTTATTATGAACGTTAAAATTCAATCCATCAAGTTTGATGCTGACCGGAAGCTTCTTGATTACGTTGAGAAGAAAGCTGCAAAACTTGAGCGCTATTTTGACAACATCGTGGAAACCGAGGTGTTCCTAAAGTTGGAAAATAGCCAGGACATGGAAAACAAGATTGTTGAATTCCGCCTTAAGGTGCCTGGCAACGATTTGTTTGCCCAACGTAAAGGGAAAACCTTTGAAGAGGCTACTGACCTATGTATTGATGTGCTGAAGGGTCAAGTTAAAAAGTTTAAGGAAAAGCTAAGAGGGGTATAGCAAACCCAAAAAATAGACTAAAAACAAAGCAGATGAAGCCCGAAAGGGCTTCATTTTTTGCTGTAACAGGTCAAAACAGACAGATGGATTATGAAAATTGTACTAAAAAAGGTTACATAAAAAGATAAAAATTTTTGCAGATAATTAAAATTGTTATACATTTGCAATCCGATTTCAGGAGGTAAACGTTCCTTAAAATAGTGCAAAAACACTTTGATTGCCGATGTAGCTCAGTTGGCCAGAGCAGCTGATTTGTAATCAGCTGGTCGGGGGTTCGAATCCCTCCATCGGCTCAAAGCAAAACAGGTTGGGGAGATACCAAAGTGGCCAACTGGGGCAGACTGTAAATCTGCTGGCTTATGCCTTCGTAGGTTCGAATCCTGCTCTCCCCACAAAACAGGGTTGACACCAGTCCTGCCGGGTTGGTGGCATGCGGGAGTAGCTCAGTCGGTAGAGCATCAGCCTTCCAAGCTGAGGGTCGCGGGTTCGAGTCTCGTCTCCCGCTCTACCTGTAAGCCGATGTAGCTCAGGGGTAGAGCACTTCCTTGGTAAGGAAGGGGTCACGAGTTCAATTCTCGTCATCGGCTCAACTTTTTGTGTTTGAATAAGACAATCAAGTTTTTAATACTAATTTTAAATTAATACCAGAAAACTATGGCTAAAGAAAAATTTGATAGGTCGAAACCGCACGTGAACATCGGTACCATTGGCCACGTTGACCATGGTAAGACTACCCTTACCGCTGCTATTACCAAAGTATTAGCTGAAAAGGGTCTTTCCGAATTCCGTTCATTCGACTCTATCGACAACGCTCCAGAAGAAAAAGAGCGCGGTATTACCATTAACACCGCTCACGTTGAGTATCAAACTGAGAACCGTCACTACGCTCACGTTGACTGTCCTGGTCACGCTGACTATGTTAAGAACATGGTTACTGGTGCTGCCCAGATGGACGGTGCTATCCTTGTTGTAGCTGCTACTGATGGTCCTATGCCTCAAACCCGTGAGCACATCCTTCTCGCTCGTCAGGTAAACGTTCCTAAGATCGTTGTGTTCCTGAACAAGTGCGACATGGTTGACGATGCCGAAATGCTCGACCTCGTTGAAATGGAAGTACGTGAGCTCTTAAGCTTCTACCAGTTCGATGGCGATAACGTACCCGTTATCCGTGGTTCTGCTCTTGGTGCCCTAAACGGTGAGGCTAAGTGGGTTGAAAAGGTAATGGAACTCATGAAAGCTGTTGATGAGTACATTCCCATTCCTCCACGTGACAACGAAAAGCCATTCCTAATGCCTGTTGAGGACGTATTCTCAATCACTGGTCGTGGTACTGTTGCTACCGGTAGAATTGAAACTGGCGTTATCCACACTGGCGACGAAGTTGAAATCGTAGGTTTAACCAACGACAAGCCTATGAAGTCAGTAGTTACCGGTGTTGAAATGTTCCGTAAGATCCTTGATCAGGGTGAAGCTGGCGACAACGTAGGTCTACTACTCCGTGGTATTGACAAGAAGGATATCAAGCGTGGTATGGTTATTGCTAAACCAGGCTCAATTACTCCTCATACCAAGTTCAAAGCTGAGGTTTACGTGTTGAAGAAAGAAGAAGGTGGTCGTCACACTCCTTTCCACAACCACTACCGTCCTCAGTTCTACCTACGTACCCTCGACGTAACCGGTGAAATTATGCTTCCCGAAGGCGTTGAAATGGTAATGCCTGGCGATAACGTAACTATCACCGTAGAACTTATCTACCCAGTTGCTATCAACAAGAACCTACGCTTTGCTATCCGCGAAGGTGGTAGGACAGTTGGTGCCGGTCAGGTAATTGACATTATTGAGTAATTCAATAAAACCCCGAACGGGTTCAACGGAATCCGTTCGGTTTCACACACGGGTGTAGCTCAATTGGTAGAGTAGTGGTCTCCAAAACCATTGGCTGGGAGTTCGAGTCTCTCCACCCGTGCTAAACACAAACTGTTGACATGAAAATTACACAGTACTTGCACGACGTTTACACCGAGATGGTGCAAAAAGTTTCGTGGCCAACATGGAAAGAACTTCAGTCCAGTGCATTAATTGTTATGATTGCTTCCCTTTTAATCGCACTGGTTGTCTTCGTTATGGACTTCTCATTCGAAAGATTGATGGAGTTTGTTTACCGTGTACTTAGCTAACAATAGAACGGCCTAAGAAGGAGCTGTAATGGAAGAGAATGTTAAAAAATGGTATGTTCTTAGGGCCATTGGTGGTAAGGAGAAGAAGGTAAAGGAGCTGGTGGAAAACGAAATTAAACGTTTGAAGCTAGACGACTTTAT
>LUYY01000340.1 GCA_001603415.1 Bacteroidales bacterium Bact_07
GTTAGAACACCTCCCCCAATTTCCGGATCAAATCCTGTATAGTTAGTCCAGGTCAAGAGATCATTCCCATAAATATAAGCTTGTAGCCTGTTCACAGGAATCTTTTTTAATATCTTGTCATTTACATTATACGCTAAACGTACGTTCTTCAATCTCAAGAAAGAACCATCTTCTAAATACTGACTGTTTAATTCCTGTCTGTTCATCGTTTTGCGCCCTCTGGTATCCAATGCATACCAATGGGTTATCTGGCCCTGATATTTCCACCCGGTTCTGATATATTCAGGATGTTGTTTATGTGTATTTCCTCCCCAAGTAGTGACATATTGTTTCAATTTATTATATATGAGGCCTCCATGACTATAGTAGAATCCGAAAGAGAGTGAAAAATCCTTGTATGATAGTAAATTATTCCATGATGCGTACCAATCGGGAGTTGCTTTACCCAATATCTGACGATCGTTGTCGTCTATTTTATCATCATATATTCCGTTTGCATTGGGTTGGTTTTCCCAAATTACATCCCCTCCTGCAGCAATTGCTCCTGCATGTTTTATCTGCTTCACTTCACCTGTATAATCAGACCCGTCAGGATTTAAATATTTTTCTAAGAATGGTTGTCCGTTTAGGCCAATAATAACATTTCCTTCGGCATCCCGTCTTAATACTGGTGTTAAGCGTGTTTTATAGTCCTCGGTATAAGCATTGCTTACGTCGTACTCATATATCCCCGTGTTTTTATAGCCATACCATTGTCCTGCAGCTTTTCCTTTTGCTACCATCCAATATCCGCCCTGCACATAATCCTCTTTTGCCAGATCGATAATCTTATTATCGTTTTTCCACCAGTTGGCTGTTGTGTTCCACGAGAACTCTTTTGTACGTATCGGATACGCACTGAGAGAGAATTCCAAGCCCTTGTTTTCCAGACTCGCCAGGTTTACACGCATTCTATCATAACCGGTGGTATAAGGGAGATTTAAATCAGATAAAAGCGCTTTTGTGTTCTTGATATAATAATCTGCCACAAAAGAAATTTTGCCTCTAAACAAACTAAGATCTAACCCTATATTGGATTGTCTGGTTTCTTCCCAGCGCAAGGAAGGATTACCATAAGTAGATACGGGAACCACACCTCCAATTCCGTTATAGGAGTAACTTCCTGATGTGTACCGGGTGACGGATTCATAATAACCCACTTTGTCGTTTCCTGTTACGCCGTAACTTACTCTGAATTTTCCGTCGGTTAATACATTATTTGTCCATTGCATGAATGACTCATCCGAGAAACGCCATCCAAGAGAGCCTGAAGGGAACCAGCCCCAACGACTTTCTGGGCCAAAACGGGACGATCCGTCCCTGCGTAATGTCCCCTGAAGGATATAACGACCTTTGTAGCTGTAGTTAAGTCGCCCGAAAAAACCTACTAATGCATATTCGTACGCTGTTGTATTTGTCTTCCCCGCATCATATTTTGTAGCCATATTCATGGTGTGAATATTTTCAGTTACGAAATAACTCCCATAAAAATCGGCATTTTCTCTTCTTTGCAACTCCAACGAAGTACCTAGAGTTGCACCAATAGCATGCGCATTTAATAACGTTTTATTAAAATTCAAATAGGAATCTCCAGAATAAGTCTGTGTCCAACCTGTACGGTCTTCTCCGGTATTCATACGGGCATTCTCGTCCGCACTTCCGTCTCGTTCTTTCGAATCAAATCGTGTATTACGGTCTATCCTGAAATCACCGCTTACATTGGTTGTCAGGCTTAACCAGTCATTGAATTTCCATATTAATCCCTGCGTAATTGCCATCTGATATCTTTTATCCAGCCTTTCACGATCCACTAATTCCTGAATCGGATTACGAAATCCACCTGAAGAGTAATAGGGGATCAATGAACCGTCAGGATACCAAATAATCATGTCTGGATTACGTCGCATAGAACCCTGTATGACATCTGCCTCATTGATACTGTTTGTGGCATTGCTGTTTAAACGTACCTGCGTTGTGAATGTGATATTCTTCCATGGCTGATAATCCATATTGAACTGACCTGTATATCTATTCTGATAGGAGGTCAATATAATCCCTTTTACGCCAATGTATCCTAGGGAAGCCCTGTATTTAGATTTCTCGGTGCCTCCGCTGATAGTTATACTGGCATCATTACGGATACCGGTCTGTACAAGCAGGTCCTGATAATAATAGTTGGTACTGTTTACCAAACCTACCGAATCTGTACGGGCAGAAAATTTTTCCAATGTTCTTGCAGGATTGGCAAAATCGGTCCCCGTCAAGCTTAACCGACTTTCAAAAGCATTTACCTGTGGTAATTTGTTTGATATATGGCTAAAACTCTGGACAAAACGAAAATCAACACGCGGTTTGCCTACTTCCCCGGATTTAGTGGTGATAATTACAACGCCATTGGCTGACCGTGCTCCGTAGATAGAAGCGGATGCAGCGTCTTTTAAGATTTCAATGTTTTTAATATCGTTCGGATTGATATTATCGATATCATCCACGATTGTACCATCTACTACAAAAAGTGGCGTAACGCCTCCATCTTCAAAAGTGGAAGCACCACGTACCTGAATAGAAGAAGAGGCACCAGGAGCACCCGAACTGGCAATAATAGATACTCCGGGTGCTGCTCCCTGTAATGCATCATAGGCACTTACCGCATTTCTCTCCTCAATGAGCTTTGAATCCACGGAAGTGATGGCGCCTGTAATATCCCTCTTCTGCATTGTACCATAT
>LUYY01000077.1 GCA_001603415.1 Bacteroidales bacterium Bact_07
TAGAGTTTTGTTAAACCATGCATAATCGTTTCCACCACGGGCAAAGGTAAAAAAAAATGCTAAAAAACATTTTTTGCAAACTATTTTAATCCAAAGGATGGCACACATTTTTGATAAATTTTGAAACATAAACCAGCAAAAGCATTTTTAACCAATTAAAACCAATTGGTATGGAAAAGTGTATTAACTTTGTGTATGGCGATAGAAAAACATAGTAACCATAAAACCTGATAAACATGAAGAAACTATCACTAATTATCGGACTAGTAACCATAAGCCTTTGGGGTGTGGCACAACGTAACCTGGTAAGGCCTGAGGATGTAAAGGCTTTTATGGCCTCAACAACCTACGTGGTACTGGAAAACAATCCAACCTCGCAGTTTAATATCGAAATCCGTGAGGCAGTTGAGCGTTCATGGAAAATCACCCCTTACAAGTTCATTACCGCTAAGGAGTTTAACGATATGCGTAAGGATATCGACAAGTCGTTCTTGGTTCTAATCCAAATGCGATTCGATAAGGACAAAATTGCACCCACCTATAATTTCCTTAGCGTATCGATGGGTGCTGCCGTTTCCAAAATTACCGATATGCCCGATATCTGCTCTGTTCCGCTTAGTTACAAGGATTTACCCGAGGATACTTACACCTACAAGCTTGAGGGTATTATCCGTTTCATGCAAAACTACATCACAGCCATTAACGAGAATCCCAAACTCATTAAAAAGGATGCCTTCAAGTTTTACAATAAGAACATGAAGCAGATTAAGAATAAGGAGTTGTGGGTAACTGAGAGTGGGCTTGAAAAGAGTGTTCGCCCACTTGCCGAAATCCGTAAGGTTTACAAGTTTAACATCAAGGTTGTGAACCCTGAAGACA
Organism: Bacteroidales bacterium Bact_07; assembly: GCA_001603415.1. Taxonomy (GTDB): domain Bacteria; phylum Bacteroidota; class Bacteroidia; order Bacteroidales; family Tenuifilaceae; genus Tenuifilum. The sequence continues at coordinate 880 of LUYY01000077.1, forward strand.
TTCAGAAAGCTATTCTGGAACAGAATCCTAATGTCCTTTACCTGCACAAGGTAGGGCCTGAGGGTAGCCGTTTGCAATGGCGTGTTTGGAAGATGATTCTTGGTGCCGGCGACGACCAGCTATACTACTTCGACATGCACACCATCTCCAAATCGAAAGGCGATGGTTTCCTTGCCAAAGACTTTGCTAAAATCAACAAGTAGAATATTTTAAAAATATTTTGAGACCGCCGTCGGGTATTTACCTGTCGGCGGTTATTTTTGCAGCTGAAAACGTAAATACAATGGCCGACGAAAAAATTATCTTTTCCATGGTGGGGGTGAGCAAAACCTTCCCACCCCACAAAAGGGTGCTGAACAATATCTACCTATCGTTTTTCTATGGTGCTAAAATTGGTATCATCGGATTAAACGGTTCAGGGAAATCAACTTTGATGAAGATTATAGCCGGGGTTGAGAAGTCGTACGAGGGAGAGGTGGTGTTTTCGCCTGGTTACACGGTGGGATACCTGGAACAGGAACCTCACCTCGACGATAGCAAAACCGTGCGTCAGGTTGTGGAGGAGGGCGTACAGGAGGTAGTTGACCTGCTCAAGGAGTACGAAGAGGTTAACGCCCGCTTTGCCGAGCCCATGAGCGATGACGAGATGAATAAACTGATTGAGCGGCAGGGCGAACTAACCGAAAAGTTAGACCATATTGATGCCTGGAACCTCGACTCAAAGCTTGAGCGAGCCATGGATGCCCTCCGTTGCCCCGATGGCGATACTCCTGTTAAGGTACTCTCCGGTGGCGAGCGTCGCCGGGTTGCCCTATGCCGACTCCTGCTTCAGCAGCCCGATGTGCTGCTCCTGGATGAGCCTACCAACCACCTTGATGCCGAATCGATTCAATGGCTCGAGATGCACCTGCAACAGTACAAGGGAACCGTTATTGCCATTACCCACGACCGCTACTTCCTCGATAACGTAGCGGGTTGGATTCTGGAGCTTGACCGCGGCGAGGGCATTCCCTGGAAGGGCAACTATTCCTCGTGGCTTGAGCAAAAATCCATACGATTAGCCCAGGAAGAAAAACAGGAAAGTAAGCGCCGTAAAACCCTTGAGCGCGAGCTGGAGTGGGTTCGAATGTCACCTAAGGCTCGCCAAGCCAAATCCAAAGCGCGCCTCTCCGCTTACGACAAACTGCTGAACGAGGATGTAAAACAGAAGGAAGAAAAACTTGAAATTTTCATCCCCAACGGGCCTCGACTTGGCGATTTGGTAATTGAAGCTAGCAACGTTTCCAAGGCATACGGCGATAAGTTGCTTTTCGAAAACCTTTCGTTTAAACTTCCACCAAACGGAATAGTAGGTGTTATTGGCCCCAACGGTGCAGGTAAAACTACACTCTTCCGCCTTATCATGGGGCTTGAAAAGCCCGATAGCGGCGATTTTCGGGTTGGCGAAACCGTAAAATTAGCCTATGTTGACCAGCAACACAAGGCTATCGATCCGAATAAAACCGTTTTTGAGGTGATATCGGGCGGTGCCGATAATATCATGCTGGGTAACAGGCAAATAAATGCCCGTGCCTACGTGGCACGATTCAACTTTTCCGGTGCCGATCAGGAAAAGAAGTGTGGAATGCTCTCCGGTGGCGAACGTAACAGGTTACACCTTGCCCTTGCCCTTAAAGAAGAAGGGAACGTGATCCTGCTCGACGAGCCCACCAACGATATCGATGTAAACACACTACGAGCATTAGAAGAAGGTTTGGAAAACTTTGCCGGATGCGCCGTGGTTATCTCGCACGACCGTTGGTTCCTCGACCGCATTGCCACCCATATCCTTGCCTTCGAAGGCAACTCGCAGGTTTACTTCTTTGAAGGGTCATACTCGGATTACGAGGAAAATAAAAAGAAACGCCTTGGCGACGATACACCCCACAGGATAAAGTACCGCAAGCTAATGGAATAATTCAAAAGCCGGCAAGTTAGCCGGCTTTTTTTTAACTTTTAATATTTACTGAAGCCATCAACAGGCCGCGCTTACCATTTTATTCCTCTAACTTCATTTAACTCATCAAATTCTTATCAATTTCGCTAATTCCGAATCATTCCGATTTATTCCGAATATTATCCCCAACCCATGCAGCAAGTTGACGAAGTTTTTCGTAATTTTGAAATAATAAATATTTAGGTATGGAAAATATCAACTACACCAGCAACGATGAGCGTACATACAGCATGCTCTGTCATCTTTCGGCCTTATCGGGATTAATTATTCCCTTTGGAAATGTTATTGGGCCATTGGTTTTATGGCTGCTTAAAAAAGACGAATACCCCGAGGTTGACAGGCAAGGGAAGGCTGCCCTGAATTTCCAACTATCGCTTACCATTTATTCCATTATTGCCGCTATACTGATAGTCATTCTGGTAGGATTTGTGTTACTAGGTGCCATTTTCCTTTTTGGGCTCATAATGACCATTGTGGCTTCGGTAAAGTCGTCGAATGGAGAACGTTTTGAATATCCGCTCTCCATCAATCTAATCAAATAGGATAGATTTTCTAAAACCTGATTTCAATTCCAAAATCAATCCTCCGGAGATCCTGGAGGATTTTTGGACTTCCCCAGTTGGCATTTATGGTTTGCCCGTAATACTCGGCATTGAATAAATTCTCAAAATGCAGGAATCCCGATAGTCCTTGCCAAATATTATTCACCCTTAGATTCAGATTTACAAGTAAAACGGGGTCGAAATTTATATATCCATCTTTATCCACAAAACTGGAGTAAAGCGTATTCACGTGAGGCGATAGAATTCTTCGGGTGCTATACCACTGAATTCCTACCGCCACAGCAAGTTTATTGTACTTGTAAAATAAATTCGAGGTTACTGTATGCGCTGAAATCAAATTGTTGCTTAGCCTAACCCTTGTAGCATTTAAATCATCGTACCCTAAAAGTAATGTATAACCTGCATAAAGATTGAAATTGGGACTAAGCATATAAGTTACATCGATGTTTCCTCCGTACCTGAAACCTTTAAAAAGGTTAAGGCTTTGGATTAATGGCACGAAGTACTGGTTACTGCCAATTTGAACAAACACAGAATCGCCTGTTTGAAATGATTCCACAATGCCATCGCGTATATGATTAGCAAAAACATTTGCATTAAACTGATAGCTTTTGGCAACATAGGTAGCATCAAAATCGATAGAGTAATTACGCTCCGGATTCAAATGTGGATTTGGCTTGATGTATGAAAAAGTGGTTATACTCTCAAAATACCGTTGGGTAACACTTGGCGCTAAATATCCCTGCGCAAAGGTTAACTTGTACACAAACCGATTTTTACGCGAAACCAAAGCCATTCGTGGGGTAAAACACAAACCGTAATCGCTTGAGTAATCGAAACGGCCCCCAGCGGTAGCAAAAAGACGCGAGCCAAGTTTAAAATTCAATTCCGAATATGCTCCAACAGTATTAAAATTATGCTCCCATCTACTGCGCTGGGCTTCAGTTGTTATGGGCTTACCGCCTTTGCCCTCGCTTATTATGGGAATGCCATAAATGTTATCGAAATCGATACCCGATGTAACATTGAGTTTTTGGGAGGGCTGGTAAAAATATCGAACCTTGAAACCTGAGGTAAGAGTCCGAAAGTAATAGTATTTTCGTCCACCATACGCATAAAGCGAATCGACCAGAACGGTTGAATCGGCAAAATTAATGGTTCCGCTACGGCCTAAATCGGCAGTGTAAAGGTTTGCGGTTCGTGGGTCGAGCTCATGCTTCTTGAAGTAAGCCGAAAGGCTTAGCGTTCCCTTATGTGTAATATTTTTGGAATAATCCACATGCAGAATTTGGTTTGTAAGTGCCGTTACGGTTGAATACTCTGACACGTAAAAGTCGGGGTTGCAGCCGTATGTTTCACTTGCCTCGATGTTAGTTTGTAGAAATCGAATTTTAAAACCACCCCAACCCATTCCAATATCGTACATTGAATTTCTTGTCCCCCTGTAAAATCGTTCGGTATATGGGTGTTTTGGGAAAACGTGCCTATTCTTATAGGTAACCGATTTACTGGTTGGGTCTTGTTCATCGCTTGTGTACGATGAGTAACTTAACGAAACCCACTTGCCACCACCCATATTCCGGGTTAGTCCTGCACCAATCCTTTGTGTATTAAAACTTCCGTAAGTGTAACTGCCAAAGGTGTTGTCGGATGTTTCGGTAATAATATTAATCATACCGGCATAGGCATCACGACCGTAAAGGGTAGAGTTTGGCCCATACACAACCTCAATTTGCTTCACATTATAAAGGGGGATGCTGTTAAGCCCCATGTATAGGCCCTCCTCAGCTTCATCGCTGAGTTTTACCCCATCGATAAGGATTAGAAACTTATTATTGCCCGAGTCGCCACTCCTATGCCCACGCAGGTTAACAATTGCCCCTTTCATCCAGTGCCCATATTCCGATTGTAGCTGAAAGTAAGGAGCATCTTTTAGGGCATCGGTCAGGTCAAAATAACCACGGTTCTCAATATCGGAACGTGTAATTACAAAAACCTTTGCCGACGATTCCCATAACTTTTGCTCGTAAAGAGCCGATGTTGTAACCGGAATCTCAATTAAGTTTTCGATAGGCATAACCAGCAAATCCTCCAACCGTATTGTATCAACATTTTGGGCTTTTGCAGGAATAGCAATACTTACGGCTATTAGGAATTGACCGATTAAACTAAAAAATACTTTACTATTAAACCTAAAATGGAACATTTTAAACTTAACGGTCAATCTCAAATCTACTAAAATTTCAGTAAGTTTACAACATCAAAAATCATTTGCAATGTCAATAACTAAATACTTTCTCTACCTTACTATTATAGCGCTACCGTATTTGGGCTTGTCGCAAAACGTTGAGTATTACTTTAAGTTTATTGAACCCAACCGCAATAAGATAAACACCATAGTAACCCAAACCATTTCCATTGATAACGTTAAGGGCGATACCGTTTATGCCTATGCCAACCAGCAAGAGTTTGATGCACTGTTAAAATTAGGCTATAACGTTGAACTTCTTACACACCCGTCCCGATCAAATGCTAAGGCAATTGTAATGGCAAACACTGTTGCCGAGATGGCAAACTGGGACAGGTACCCTACCTATGAGGTTTACAGGGCGATGATGAAGAAGTTTGAAGCCGACTACCCTACCCTCTGCAAACTCGATTCCATAGGAACTACCGTTCAAGGACGCAAACTCTACGTGCTAAAAATCTCCGATAACGTAGCCAGCGATGAACCCGAACCGGAGGTTTTTTATACCAGTACCATGCATGGCGATGAGGCTACCGGCTTCATTCTCCTGCTCAGGTTTGCTGACTATCTGCTATCGAACTACTACACCCTACCACAGGCAAAGGAACTGGTCGATAACCTGCAAATATTCATTAACCCAAATGCCAACCCCGATGGAACATACTACGGTGGCAATTCAACCGTGGCAAACGCAACACGTTACAATGCCAACAGCATTGATATTAACCGCAACTTCCCTGACCCGCGAGCCGGCCAGCACCCCGACAATAACCAGTGGCAACCCGAAACGCAGGCCATGATGGACTTTGCGGCTCAGCACCATTTTATTCTATCAGCTAACTTTCATGGCGGAACCGAAGTGGTTAACTATCCCTGGGATACGTGGACATCGACTCAGGAAAAACACCCCGATAACGACTGGTATATAGGCATTTCAAGGGCTTATGTTGACACGGTTCATAAGTATAGCCCATCAACTTATATGTCTGGCTTTAGCAATGGCATAACCAATGGGGGTGACTGGTATGTGGTTACTGGCGGACGCCAGGATTACATGAACTACTTTCACCGTTGCCGTGAGATAACCATTGAAATATCAAAAACCAAATTGCTTGGCTCCGAATTGCTCCCTACGCTTTGGGACTATAACCGAGCTTCGCTCATCAATTACCTGAAAAATGCCCTTTACGGTATTGGAGGAACGGTAAAAAGTGCCTCCAACGAACCCCTCGATGCCGAAGTGGTTGTATTAAACCGCGATAGGCTTAACTCATCGGTTAAAACCAACCCGGCAAGCGGACAATTCTTTAGAATGATAGAACCGGGTACGTACCAGGTAGGGGCCTTGGCAAACGGCTACAAGCCAAACTTTAAAATGGTTGCAATTGCGGCCAATGAGTTCAAGCCTCTAAGCTTTACCCTCGAGCCGGAAAGCACAACCCCCGTTACGGAAAGTTTTGAGCTAGTTGTGCCAGAACGTTTCAATTTCACTAATGGCAATTGGCTTAGAACCAATCTTGCAGCCAATAGTGGCACATACAGCTTAAAATCTCCAGCCATTGGCGATTCTCAATCAACAAACTGCACATTAAATATTGATATTCGTGAAGCCGGCATAACTTCGTTTTACTTCAAGGTTTCGTCCGAAGCAAAATACGATTTCTTCAAGTTTTACATTGATGATAAACTTCAAGGTTTATGGAGCGGCGATGTTACCTGGACAAAATTTACGTCAATACTTGACAAAGGTACACATCAACTTAAGTGGATATATACAAAGGATGGTGCACAAAACGCTGGTTCCGATTGTGTTTACATTGATGATATTGTTCTGCCAAAGTGCAATGGTCAAGTAGCGTTAACAACAACAATCAACTCAACTGCTTTCGAAAATCTTAAAATTGTTCTGGGCGATAGTACTAATACAACCGATGCCAATGGAATGGTTACCTTCCAAAAATACCCGCTCGATACAATTGTAAACCTAAAGGTTTACTCTGAGAATAACCTTATTGGTAATGGTCAGGTTGAATTAACTTGGCAGCAGGTAAACTACTCAACAAACTTTGATGCCCATTTCAGCGCTACTTTCGAGGTTAACTCAAAGGGAAATCCAATACAAAACGCCACCATAAACTTTAATGGCGAGCAAAAACAAACCGACCAGAACGGGGTGTCCGTTTTTAGTAACGTGCCATTTGGGCTAACCCAACCCTACACCATTTCAAAAGATGGATACAACACCTATTCAGGTGAACTTCGAATTGCAAGCGACACTATCTACAGGATATCAATATACCCTACCTATTCGCCAATTAATGAAGCAAACAACCCAATAGCCATATTCCCTAACCCAGTAAAAAACAATTTTACCATCAGTTTAAATGATTTCAGGGGTTATGTATCGATTAGTTTAGTCGATTTAACTGGCAAACCAGTTGCAAAACTTTATAATGGAAATATTTTAGAAGAATCGTTTAATATATTGATAAACAGGGATAAAACAGATGTTCTACCGGGCATCTACTTTTT